>JBOHFY010000230.1:0-10021 GCA_050699895.1 Pseudonocardiaceae bacterium | reverse complement strand
GCCCGGCCGCCAGGGCGTCCGGCCAGTCGGGCGCGGTGGGCTCGGCCACCAGCGGCAACCCCGGGGGGGCCGGTGGCGCGCCGTGGCCGGCGACCCCCGGGGTTGCCGCTGGTGGCCGAGCCCACCGCGCCCGACTGGCCGGACGCCCTGGCGGCCGGGCCGTGGTTGCTCGGCGGCCTGATTGCCGGCTCAGCCGGCGGCGGCCTGATTGCCGGCTCAGCCGGCGGTTCGCCGGCGCTGGAGCGGTGGCGACCCGAGCAGGTGCTGGTGCTCGGTCGCCCCACCCTGCATCGGTCAGTGCAGCGGCTGCTCGCCGACCCGGCGGTGGCGGTCACCGTCCGCACCGACCGTCCGGAGTGGACCGACGTGGCGGGAACCGCTGTCGCGGTGGGCACCGCGCTGCGCTGCGTCGGCTCCCCTGATCCGGAGTGGCTGCACCGGTGGCGCCAGGCCGACGCGCGAGCCACCGCCGCGGTGCGCGCCACCGTGCGGGGCCACCCCCGCGACACTGGTCTCGGGGTGGCGCGCCAGCTGGTCGCCGCGCTGCCGGCCGGCGCGCTGCTGCTGGTCGGCGCGTCCAATCCGATCCGGGATGTGTCCCTGGCCGCCCGGCCTCGGCGTGGCCTGACCGTGCTCGCCAACCGGGGCGTCGCGGGCATTGATGGCACGATCTCCACCGCGACCGGAGCGGCGCTGGCGCACGGCGGGCCGGGCTATGCCTTGGTCGGCGACCTGACGTTCCTGCACGACACGAACGGGCTGCTGGCCGGCCCGGACGAGGCCCGCCCGGACCTGACCGTGGTGGTCGCCAACGACGACGGTGGCGGCATCTTCGGGCTGCTGGAGCAGGGCGCCCCGGAGTACGCCGAGGCCTTCGAACGAGTCTTCGGTACCCCGCACGGCACCGATCTGGCCGCCCTGTGCGCGGCGCATCACGTGCCGCACGTTCGGGTGCCGGCGCGGGAGCTGGCCGGTGTCCTGGCCCTGGGTTCGGGTCCCGCCCGGGGGCTGCGCGTCGTGGAGGTGCGCACCGAGCGGACTGGGCTGCGCGCGCTGCACCATCAGATCCAGACCGCGGTGGCGAAGGTTGTTGGTCCTTTTGTCGGTGACAGGGCCTAAAGTCGATGCCGGGGAGGTGACCATGCGACGGTGGGTACTGGCCGGGTCTGTGGTGGCGGTGCTGCTGGTGCTGGTGGCGCTGGTCATGCCGTGGCGGACCTCGCGGTCGGCTCTGGTACCAGCAACCTTGCGACCGGCGTCCCCGATGCCATCGGCGCCACCGGGCATCGGCGCCGATGGCATCGGGGATCCCTATTTTCCCCGGGCCGGTGACGGCGGCTACGACGTCACCGGATACGACATCCAGGTTCGCTACGACCCGCCTACCGACCGGCTTGAGGGGCACACCACCATCACCGCCCAGGCCACCCAGAGCCTGTCCCGGTTCGACCTTGATTTGAGGTTGCCCGCCTCGGCTGTCACGGTGGATGACCAGCCGGCGGGGATCCATCAGGACGGTGGCAAGCTGGAGGTCACCCCGGCCGCGCCAGTGCGGGCCGGAGCGCCGCTGACGGTGCGGGTGGACTACGCCGGGGTGCCCTCGGAGATCCCGGTGGGACCCGGTATGCCCTCGCCGTGGGTGCGTACGGCCGACGGCGCGCTCGCGGTGGGCCAGCCTGATATCGCCGCGTGGTGGTACCCCTGCAACGACCACCCCTCGGACAAGGCGACCTTCACGATCACCGCGATCGTGCCCGATGGCCTGCAGGTGATCTCCAACGGCGCGCTGCTCGGTGGTCCAGAGCCGGCCGGGCCGGGCCAGCAGCGGTGGCGCTGGCAGGAAACCGAGCCGATGGCCACCTATCTGGCGTTCGTCGCGATCGGCAACTACGACATTGTGCGCCGGGACACCCGCTTCGGCCTGTACCTGGCGGCCTACGACCGGAGTCTCGACCCACAGATCGCGGACGCGGCACGGGCCTCGGTGGAGCGGACGCCGGAGATCCTCGAGTTCCTCTCCGAGATCTTCGGCCCGTACCCGTTCCGCCAGCTCGGCGGCGTGGTGCCGAACGCTGTCAACCTGAACTTCGCGCTAGAGGACCAGACCCGCCCGGTGTACTCGCCGACGTTCTTCGCCGCCGGCCAGGACGTCTCGGTGGTGGTGCACGAGCTGGCCCACCAATGGTTCGGGGACAGCGTCTCAATGCGCCACTGGAGTGACATCTGGCTCAACGAAGGCTTCGCCACCTACGCCCAATGGCTGTACAACGAACGCACCGGCGGCCCCAGCGCGGCGCAGACCGCGGCGCGGCACTACGACCGTTATCCCGCCGCCGACGCCTTCTGGCGGATTCCGCCGGGGGCTCCCGGCGGCGCGGCGCAGGTGCTCAACGAGGCGGTGTACCAGCGCGGCGCCATGGCGTTGCAGGCGCTTCGGGCGGCGGTGGGGGACCAGAACTTTTTCGCCTCCCTGCGCACCTGGGCCACCGAACGGGCCGGTGGCAACGGTTCGGTGCGGGACTTCCTGGCCGTCGTCAAGCACGTCTCCGGCAAGAACATCGATGACATAGCCCAAACTTGGCTGTTCCGCCCCGCGCGCCCGGCGGCGCCGCCTGGCTGAGCGCGACCTGGTTCTCCGCTCCTCTGAGTTATCCACAGGTTGCGCGTGGAACTTCATTGATGTCATACCTCCGTGAGACGATCTGAAGCCGATCGAGGAGGACGTTCGTGCCGGGTGTGCGGTTGGAGTGGGACGACAAGACCGCTGACGTACCGCGGCTGCGGTTGCCGCTGCAGGTCGTGGAGACGGTCAACGCCTCACGTGCCGACCGCGGCACACTGGCCTACGACCGCGATCCCGGCGACGGGTGGCGCAACAAGCTGATCTGGGGTGACAACCTCCACGTGCTGGCCTCGCTGGCCGAAGAGCTGGCCGGCCAGGTCGACCTCATCTACATCGACCCGCCGTTCGACTCCCGGCAGGACTACAAGGTCCGCATCACCGTGGGCGACGGCGGTGACGCCGCCGACCAGGATCTGGCCAAGCTCTCGTCGGTTCTGGAGGAGAAGGCATACCGCGACACCTGGGGCAAGGGCGTCGAGAGCTACCTGCAGATGCTCTACGAGCGGCTGGTGCTGCTCCGTGAACTGCTCTCCGACCGCGGCTCACTGTTCCTACACCTCGCCCCCGACGTGAGCCATCTCGTCCGGGTCCTCCTGGATGAGATCTTCGGCGCCGATAATTTCCGAGCCGAGATCATCTGGAAACGAACGACTGCGCACTCCGATTACGGGCAAGGTGCTCGACTTTTCGGGCCAGTGCACGACTGTATTTTGTACTTCACGAAATCTGACTCGTACATCTGGAACAAGCTGACCTCTCCGCATAGTGATCAATATATCGAGAGTAAGTATCGACACGTCGAGGAGTCCACGAGGCGGCGTTATCGGCTAGATAATTTGACTGGCCCTGGAGGTGCGGCGAAGGGGAATCCATACTACGAGGTTATGGGTGTCTCAAGGTATTGGAGGTACTCGAAAAAGAAAATGGAAAAACTCGTCACTGAGGGTCGGATCGTGCAGACTCGACCCGGAAGTGTGCCACAGTTCAAGCGATACCTAGATGAGTCCGAGGGGGTTTCACTGCAAGACGTGTGGACTGATGTGGATGCGATCAACTCGCAAGCGATTCAGCGGCTGGGGTATGACACGCAGAAGCCAGAGGCGCTGCTGGAGCGGATCATCAAGTCGTCTTCCGACGAGGGATCGATTGTGCTCGACTGTTTCGTGGGTAGTGGCACCACCGCCGCGGTCGCCGAGAAACTGAGGCGACGGTGGGTGGCCGTCGATATCGGGCGCTTCGCGATCCACACGACGCGCAAGCGGCTGCTCGACATCCCGCAATGTGCACCGTTTGTTGTCGCCAATCTGGGCCGCTATGAGCGGCAAGCCTGGCAGGACGCCACCACCGGGCCACAGGTAAAGGCGTACCTCGATTTCGTCGTGCGATTGTACGGCGCCTCGCCGACCGAGGAGTTCCAGCACCTGCATGGCACTAAGGGCCGGCGTGTGGTGCACGTCGGGGCGATTGACGCCGCAGTGAGTTTCGCGGAGATCAAGGATGCGCTGGACGAGGCGTCGTCGGCGGGCCAGCCCGGGCTGGATGTGCTTGGCTGGGAGTTTGAGATGGGCCTGCACGAGCTGGTGCAGGACGAGGCACGGGCTCGCGGAGTCGACCTCCGACTGCGACGGATTCCGCGTGAGGTGATGGACCCGCGGGTAGTTGAGTCCGGCGAGGTGGTGTTCCACGAACTCGCCTACCTTGAGGTGGCGACCACCGTCCGAAAGCGGAATCTCACCGTGACGCTCACCGACTTCGTGTTGCCGAACCCGGACCTTGTGCCGGCCTCGGTGCGCAGCAAGATCAGCGGATGGGCGGACTATGTGGATTACTGGGCCGTCGACTTCACCTACGGCGTCGGTGGTCACGGCGACACCTTCCACAACCAGTGGCAGTCCTATAGGACTCGGGTGGCTCGCTTGCTTGACCGAACCGCTACCCATGACTACGACGAGCCTGGGAGCTACACGGTGCTGGTCAAGGTCGTGGACATCTTCGGCAACGACACCACCACGGCAGTGGAGGTATCGGTGAAGTGAACGACCCCTACGCGGTACCAGCGAGCCGGCCACAGAGTCCCGCGCCCTTGGTCGCGGGTATCCGAGAGCATGTCGATGCGTGGCGTCGGGGTGGCTATCCTGGATCCTCGGCAACGACCCGGCGCCTGCTCGAACACTGGTTCCTCGATGAGCACCAGACCCCCGACGGCCGGCCGTTCCGGTACTTCTTCACGCAGCGCGAGGCGACCGAGACGTTGATCTATCTCTACGAGGTCGCGAAGCAGCGAACCCTGGCCAGCATGGTGGCACAGTTCGCGTCCCGGCCGGTCGCCGTGGATGGGCAGCAGTACCCGCGGTACGTGGTCAAGGCAGCCACGGGTTCCGGCAAGACGAAGGTAATGAGCCTGCTGGTCGCCTGGTCCTATTTCCACCGGCTGCGGGAGTCGGACTCCGAACTGACGACCAACTCACTGATCGTCGCCCCCAACCTGATCGTGTTCGAGCGTCTTCGCGCCGACTTCGAGCACGGTGCGATCTTTCATAACGATCCCGTCCTGCCACCGGAATGGCGCGGCGACTTCGACCTCGCCGTTTGCCTGCGAGACGAGCCGATACCCGTGGCGGCGCCCGGCGTGCTGGTGCTGAGCAACATCCAGGCGCTCTACGAACGTCCGGTTCCGGGGCCGGCGAATCCCGTCGACGCTCTGCTCGGCGCACCGCCGCCGCGCAATCCGACTGCTCCAGAGCCGGTGCTACCCCGCCTCGCCCGCCGGGGCCGGGTGCTGGTGGTCAACGACGAGGCGCACCACCTGCACGACGCGATCCGGCGGGACACCAACGAGCCGCTGACGATCTGGCAGACGCTGTACCGGCTGCACGAGCTGTCAGGCGGTGGCATCGTCGCACAACTGGATTTCTCCGCAACCCCCCGCAATCAGGAAGGCCGGCTGTTCGACGACGTCGTGGTCGACTATCCGCTCTCCCAGGCGATCGACGACGGCATCGTCAAACGTCCCGTGATCGGGGAGCTCACGGGTCAGCTTGAGACCACCAGCGCCAACGCGGCGGTGCGGTATCGGCAGCGCATCGGCGCCGGAGTGGCCAAGTGGAGAGAGTTCCGGGACGCCCTCACGCCCGCGGGCCGCAAGCCGCTGCTGTTCGTGATGGCCGAGGATACGAAGGCCGCCGACCAGATCGCCGCGCACCTGGAGACTCTGCCCGATCTCGCCAGCCGGGTCCTGACCATCCACGTCAACATGGCCGGCCCCAACCGAGGCGAGATCGCGAGAACCGATCTGGAGAAGGCACGGACTGCGGCACGCGAGGTCGACCGTGACGACAACCCGTACTGCGCCATCGTCAGCGTGTTGATGCTCCGCGAGGGTTGGGACGTTCGCAACGTCAGCGTCATCGTGCCGCTGCGCCCCTACACGGCGGCGGCGAAGATTCTCCCGGAGCAGACGCTCGGCCGGGGCCTGCGCCGGATGACCCCGCCTGGGTCGGGTGTGGATGAGCAAGTAGTCGTCATCGAGCACGAGGCATTCCGTCAGTTATGGGACACCGCGCTGGACGAGGAGGGTCTGCGGGTGGAGCGTCGCGCCGCCGCTGACGTACACCCCGAGACGTCAGTGATCGCTGTCGAGCCGGACCGGATGCCTTACGACATCGAGATCCCGCAGCCCTCCCGAGTCCTGCACCGCAGCGCCGCTGGACTCGTCTCGCTGAGTCCCGAGGATGTCCCCACGCGCCAGATCCCGCTGGCCGAGGAACTGCATAGCGAGATCGTCGACTACACCGGCCGTGACTTACGTTCAGGGAAGATTATCGACCATGCTCAATATGAGTTCCCCGTCGCGGACCAGCCAGAACCAATCATCGCCTGGTTCGCCAACGAACTCGCCCGAGAAACCCGGGTGGTGGGGCAGTTCGCGCTGCTCGCAGCCCTCGTGAAGGGTTATCTCGAACGCCGCGCCTTCGGCGGGCCGGTCGATATCGCGGATCCGGTAGCGCTTCAATCGCTCCGTGAGCCGGCGGCCAGGGAGACGGTCCTGCGAGTGCTCGCCCAGGCCGTCAATGAGCGCACGCTGACTGCGGGAACCGCCACCACGGAACCCAAACCATTGTTGCTGTCCAGGACGCGGCCGTTCCTCTGGAGCCGCCAGAGCGCCACCGCCAAGAAGTCCGTATTCTCGGCGCAGCCGTGTGACAATGGCCTCGAAGTGCGGTTCTGTGAATTCCTCGACCGGTCTAACGATGTGGACGCCTTCGCCAAGCTCGCTCACGAAGTCCGTTTTTCGCTGGAATACCGCGGCGAGGGGGGACGCCTGGCGTACTACTACCCGGACTTCGCGGTGCGGCTCGCCGACGGTAGCTGCATGATCGTGGAGACGAAGGGACTCGTTGACGTCGATGTGCCGCGCAAGGACGCTCGGGCGCTGCTATGGGTCGGCGACGCGAGCGCGACGAGCGGGGTGAGGTGGTCTTACCTGCGCGTTGACGAGGATCTTTTCGACCGCCACGTGGCGCAGCTGCGGACAGTACGTCAGCTCGTCGACCTCGTGTTCGAGGCGCGGCGTGAGGACTACCTGCGATCCCTCCCGGCCCCACGCCGCCGCACACGCGAAGAGGTTATTGCGTTGATGGATGAGATCAGCCAACGGATGGACGGTGTCGCCGGGATCGATGACGAGCTCTCCCGATTCCGGGACGATCCTCGTGGCTGACCGCTTTGTCGTCGATACCTCCGTTTTTCTCCGGTGGTACGTCCCTCAGATCGGCTTCGAGCACGCTCGCGAGGTGCGCCAGGACTTCTTGACCGGCGCCGTCGCACTGGAGACGGTGGAGAGCACGCGCTTCGAGCTCGGTCACGTGCTGCGAACCAAGGGTCTACTTAAAGGCCACCTCAGCGCCGCGCAGTATCGGGCAGCAGTGCGATCGATCGACGATCTCGGCATCACTATCCACAGCACCGATGCGGATGCTTTGGAGCGCGCCGGTGAACTCGCAACGCGGTGCACGCTGCGCTTCTTCGACGCGGTGCTGGTGGATCGCGCGCTGCAACGGGGGATGCCGCTGCTCACCAGTGACCGCAAGCTTGCCAACGCGGTCGGCACTGTCGCCCCGATCGAGATCCTGCGGGGGATCCCGTGACGGCCGTCGACATCTGGCTACCCGCCCTGGGCACCATTGAGGAGCGTGCCCGGCTGATCGGCGACGGCTTCGGCGTGGAGGTCGCTCTGGTGTGGCCGGTGATCGGTGGATCCGTCGGCCAGGAGATCATCGTGGGAGCGGGCAGCCGCGACCGGGTCGGCGTCCGTCCCGACCGCGTGTTCCAGCACGCCGTCCGCCTCGGTGCGGAAGGCATCGTGTTCAGCCACAACCATCTCAAGGACACCGGACCGAGCGTTGCCGACAGCGCCGTCACGAGGCGTCTCGTGGCGGCGGGTCACCTCCTCGGCATACCGCTGCTCGCCAGTCTCGTCGTCGAGCCCAGCGCCACGCATGACCTGGTCAGCGATCGCACCTGGCGCTCCTGACCGGAACAGCCACTCACGAGCCCTCTAGGGCGTCGCGGATGGGGACCAGCTTGGCGGCGGCCTCGGCGACCTCGGAGTCGGGGTCGGAGCCGGCGACGATTCCACAGCCGGCGAACAATCGGGCGAACCGGCCGGTGACCTGGGCGCAGCGCAGCGCGATGCCCAGCTCGCCGTCTCCCGCGGCGTCGATCCAGCCGACCGGGCCGGCATAGCGGCCGCGGTCCATCGCCTCCAGCTCACCGATCGCGCTGACCGCGTCCGGAGTGGGGGTGCCACCCACGGCGGCGGTGGGGTGCACGGCGTCAGCCAGGGTGAGCAACGGGGGGCCCTCGGGATGCAGCACCCCCCGTACCTCGGTGGCCAGGTGCAGCACGTTGCGCAACCGCAGCACGCTGGGCGCGGCGGGGACCACCAGGTCGGTGCAGAACGGCCGCAGCGCCTGGGCCAGCGAGTCCACCGCGTAGCGGTGCTCGTCGCGGTCCTTCACCGAGTCGAGTAGCTCGGCGGCCAGCGTCCCGGAGTTGGCGCCGTCGTGCGGCCAGGTGGTTCCGGCCAGTACCCGGGAAAGCACCTGGGTGCCGCGCCGGCGCAGCAGCAACTCCGGGGTCGCGCCCACCAGCTGATCCACCGCGAACGTCCAGCAGGACGGGTACCGGGCGGCCAGCCCGTGCAGCAAGAACCGGGGATCCAGCGGCTCGTCGGCCACCGCGAGCAGGTCGTGCGCGAGGACCACCTTCGCCGGTACCGCCCCGTCGCGCATCCGCGACACCGCGCGGGCCACCGCCTCGCGCCAGGCCGCCACCGGCAGCTCACCGTCGAGGTAACGCAGGCCGTGCGGGCGGCTCACCGGCACTACCGGCCTGGTCGCGAAACCGGTGCCGAACTCGGTGACCCAGGTCTGACCGTCTCGTCGGCCCACCACCACCCTGGGCACCACCAGTACCGAGCTGCCGGGGGAGTCATCGAACGCCAGGCTCACGAAGGCGACCGGGCCGCTACCGGGCAGTCCGACCGCATCACGGGTGTCCAGCCGCCCGCAGAAGGACTGCCACCAGTCCTGCGCGCGGGCGAAGCGGTGCGGCCCCTCGGTGCACACCCGGGCCACCTCGCCCCAGGCGACCAGCCCCTCACCGGCCCGGACCCAGGAGAGCGCGCCGTGCGGGGAGGGCAACATGTCGAGCAGGCCGGTACCGCCCTGCACCAGACGCGAACGCACGACCAACCGGTCGGTCAGCGGGGCGGTAGTCACGGCGACAGGGTATTAGGGCTGTACCGGGGCCGCCCGCCGGCCGCACGCGTCGCTTCCACCGTCGCGGTGGCCGCTACGCTTCTTGGCGATGAGTGCTCTGGTTACCGGGTTCGTTGCCGGGGCCCCCCGGCGGCTCCTCGGCCGGTGGCGCTGGTGGGTGCTGCCTGCGGTGGCGGGCCTGTTGACTGGGCTGATCACGCTGGCGCTGGCTGGTGCCGCGCTCGACGACGCGGAGATCGATGCCCACACCGGTCACGCCACCGCTCAGGTGCTCGCGGTGACGTCGATGCGGACCTTGGTGCAATTCGCCCGGCCCGACGGCACGGTGTACCGCCCGGAGGCGGGGCTGGCCTATCCATCGGGGTCGCAGGTGGGCCAGCTGGTGCGAGTGGAGTACGACCGCGCCGATCCCGATCGGGTGCGGATCGCCGGGCGGACCTGGGTGCAAGGCGTGGCCCCAGCGTCCATCACGGTGACGGCGCTGTGGGTTCTGGTGGCCCCGGCTACCTGGTGGTTACGCCGGCGCCAGAGCCACGCTGAGTAGTGAGTTCACCTGGCCCGCTGCGGTGGACCGGGATGCTGCGGGCGCTCCCGGTGACGTGACTGGGTTTGCTAC
>JBOHFY010000229.1:0-1834 GCA_050699895.1 Pseudonocardiaceae bacterium | reverse complement strand
GGTGTCACTGGTGGTGAAACCGTAGGGCCAGAGCACCAGTTCGGAGAAACTATGGAAGTCGATATGCGCGGTGATCCGCTGTACACCCCGGACCACCCGGCTGTTCACCCAGTCCCGGAGTTGCGCGGTCTCGGGCGCGGAGAACGGGGCGGTGCCGCGGTAGGTGTCGTTGGCGGGATTCGAGCTCGACCCACCGCAGCAGGCCCACTCATCGCCCCAGTTCCGGTTGAGGTCGGTGCCGATCGCGGTGTTCTCCGGGGTCGGCTGGCGGTTCTTGCGCCACATCGCGAAAAGCCCGGTGGAGATGTCGTACTCGGCGCCGTCTGGGTTGGCCATCGGCATCACCCAGATCTCCCGTGACTTCACCAGTTGGGTAATGGTTGGATCGGTGCCGTAGCCCTGCGCCAGCCGCCGCACGATGTGCAAGCACATCTCGACGGTGAGGTGCTCACGGGCATGCTGCGCGCAGGTGAACAGCACCTCGGGCTTGCGGGAGTCGGCGCGCACATTGTCGCTGATCTTCACTAGCGGCAGGGGGCGGCCCTGTGCCGAGCGGCCGTAGCTGGACACCGCGACCTGGTTGGGGTGCGCGGCGGCCAGTGAGTCCAGCTCAGCGGTGAGCGTGCGGTAGGTGTGATAACCCCCGTACCCGATCGGGAACTCCCCGGGTGCCACCAGCCTCGGCACCGGTCCCGGGGCCGCCGTCAGCAGGGGGAGCAGCCGCAATCCGCTGGCGCGCAACCGATCCGCCTGCGCGGGCGTGGCCTGGACCTCCAGATAGTCGCGACCGCCGCCGAGCACGTCCACGCCTTGGCGCGCCACCATGGAGCGCGCGGTCGGGTTGTCCACCCCCGGCACCCGGTAGGCCGACGACGGCGCGGCCGGAGGCTCGGGTGAGGGCGCCGCGACCGCGGAGAGCGGAGCCGCCAGCGCGAGCATCGCTAGCACAGCGATCACGGCAATACGGCGCATCGACATCGCGCGGAGCGTAACGACCGCTGAGCGTGCGAAGCTGGCGGGGTGACACGCGTCATCGTGCTGGATTATGGGTCGGGGAATCTGCGGTCCGCCGAGCGGGCGTTGCGGCGGGCGGGCGCGGAGGTGACGGTGACCGCCGACGTCGATGCCGCGCTGAACGCCGACGGGCTGGTGGTGCCGGGGGTGGGGGCCTTCGCCGCCTGCATGGCCGGGCTGCGCTCGGTGCGCGGTGACCGGATCGTCGGTCGCCGGCTGGCCGGTGGCCGCCCGGTGTTGGGGATCTGTGTCGGGATGCAGGTGCTGTTCAGCCGCGGCGTCGAGCACGGGGTGCGGACCGACGGGTGCGGTGAGTGGCCTGGGACCGTGGAGCGGCTCAAGGCTGACGTACTGCCGCACATGGGGTGGAACACCGTCGCGCCGCCAGCGGGTTCGCGGCTATTCGCCGGCCTCGACTGCGACGCCCGCTTCTACTTCGTGCATTCCTACGCCGCCCGCCGCTGGGAACTGGAGCCCGCAGAGCCGCTGGCGCCGCCGCTGGTGACCTGGGCCGAGCACGGCGAGCCGTTCGTCGCCGCAGTGGAGAACGGGCCGCTGTGGGCGACCCAGTTCCACCCCGAGAAATCCGGCGACGCCGGTGCGCACCTGCTGCGAAACTGGATCGAGACGCTGTAGCCACCCCGCGGATAAGGCATGCTAGTGACTGCTGGGTGTGGGGGCGGCGCCGCTGTCGTGGTCGCGTCGGTGGCTACCCGAGCAACCTGATACTTCAATGGCATTTCGACCGAATCATCCGGTTTGTCTTCCTGGCGCCTACCGGTGATCGTCGAAAGTGAGGTGTGACCGTGCGGTACCGCAC
>JBOHFY010000228.1:0-2565 GCA_050699895.1 Pseudonocardiaceae bacterium | reverse complement strand
CAGCTGACGTGCGACTGTGGGCCAAGCTGGAGGACCGCAACCCCACCGGCTCGGTGAAAGACCGCCCGGCGTTGGCGATGATCGAGGACGCCGAGCGATCCGGCCGGCTCACCAAGGGCTGCACCATTCTTGAACCGACCTCGGGCAACACCGGGATCTCGCTGGCCATGGCGTCGAAACTCAAGGGCTACCGGCTGGTCTGCGTGATGCCGGAGAACACCTCGACCGAGCGGCGCCAGGTCCTTGAGGCATACGGCGCGGAGATCATCTTCTCGCCGGCGGCGGGCGGTTCCAACCAGGCGGTGGCGCGGGCCAAAGAGCTGGCCGCGGCGCATCCCGACTGGGTCATGCTCTACCAGTACGGCAACCCAGCCAACCCCTTGGCGCATTACCGCACCACTGGCCCGGAGATCCTGCGCGATCTGCCCACCGTGACTCATTTCGTCGCCGGGCTCGGCACCACCGGCACGCTGGTCGGCGTGGGGCGCTACCTGCGAGAGCACAAACCCGATGTGCAGATCATCGCGGCGGAACCGCGCTACGGGGAGCTGGTCTACGGCCTGCGTAATCTCGACGAGGGATTCGTGCCCGAGCTCTACGACCCGGGGGTGCTCACCGCCCGGTTCTCCGTTGGTTCTTTCGACGCGCTGCGCCGCACCCGTGAGCTGCTGGAAACGGAGGGCATTTTCGCGGGCATCTCCACCGGCGGGATCCTGCACGCCGCGCTGGCCGTCGCCGAGAAGGCCGCCGGTGCCGGGGAGCCGGCCGACATCGTCATCGTGGTCTGTGACGCCGGCTGGAAGTACCTGTCCACCGGCGCCTATTCCGGAGATCTCGAGGAAGCCGCCGCCCGCCTCGACGGGCAGCTGTGGGCGTAGCCCCTGTGAGTGGCGTTATCAGTTATCGCTCGCATCGCCACTCACGGGTTGTCCACAAGCACAGGGTTCGCTCAGGGAGCGGGGGTATTGTCGGCCTACGTGGAGGTTGTGCGTTCGGTAGATCAGTCCCGTTCGCGGGTGCTTCCAGCGCGGCCCGGGCAGGCCGCGATGATTATCGCCGCGTTCACCGGCGTGCTGTATCTCACCGAAGCGGTGGACACCCTGCTCGGCGGTGCCCTGGACGCGGACGGCATCCGGCCGCGACGGCTCGACGGGCTGGACGGGATCCTGTGGGCCCCGCTGCTGCACCACGGTTGGCAGCATCTGGCGGCCAACACGGTGCCGGTGCTGGTACTCGGATTTCTCGCGCTGGCCGGCGGCGTCAGTCAGTTCGTTGCGGTGACCGCCACGATCTGGCTGGTCGGCGGCCTGGGTACGTGGCTGACGGGAAGCGACGGCGTGCACCTCGGCGCCTCGATTCTGATCTTCGGCTGGCTGGTGTTCCTGCTCGCTCGAGGCTTCTTCGCGCGCAGTGCGGCGCAGATCCTGCTGGCGGTGGTGCTGTTCGGGATCTGGGGCGGTGTGCTGTGGGGGGTGCTGCCGGGCGATGCTGGGATCTCCTGGCAAGGGCACCTGTTCGGAGCCCTGGGTGGGCTGATCGCCGCGTGGGTGCTCGCCCGCGCCGATCCACCCCGCGCTGATCCACCCCGCGCCGCTGCCGGGGAGGGGTGAGATGCTGCTGACGGTGCTGGGCTGCTCGGGCAGTGTGCCCGCGCCAGAATCTCCCGCGTCCGGTTATCTGGTCCGAGCAGGGTCCACCAGCGTGGTGCTTGACCTGGGCAATGGGACTTTCGGTGCGCTGCAGCGCCACCTCGACCCCTTCACTCTCGACGGGCTGGTCCTGTCCCACCTGCACCCGGACCACTGCGCCGATGTCTCGGCGCTGACCGTCTACCGCCGCTACCACCCGCACCCACCGCCGTGTGCCGTGCTGCCGCTGTACGGGCCGCCCGACGCCGCCGATCGCCTGGCGGCCGCGTACGCGGCTAACGCCGAGGAGCGCAACAACACTGACCTGTCCGACGTCTACGACTTCCGGCCCTACCGCGAGACGGCCTGGATCGGCCCGTTCGAGGTGTGCGCCGCACCCGTCGAGCACCCCTGCGAGGCTTACGCGCTGCGGATCAGCCACGCGGGGCGGGCGCTGGTCTACTCCGGAGACACCGGCCCGTGCCCGAGGCTCGCCGAATTGGCCACCGGCGCGGACGTCCTGCTCGCCGAGGCGTCTTGGCCGGACCGGCCGAGCAATCCGCCTGGCATGCACCTGTCCGGTAAGCAAGCCGGCGAGGCCGCCGCGGCGGCGAGGGTCGGCCGGTTGCTGATCACCCACGTGCCCCCGTGGACCGATGCTGAGCAGGTGCTCACCGAGGCCAAGGCCGCCTTCGGCGGGCCCACCGAGCTGGTTCGCCCCGGCGCCCACTATGACATCTGAGCATGACATCTGAGTGGGCAACGCTGAGTGGGTAGGCTGGCGCGGTGACACGAGCGGACGGTAGGGACGACGAGGCGCTCCGGGAGGTGCGCATCACCCGCGGCTACCAGCAGTGGCCAGCGGGGTCGGTGTTGATCGAGAGCGGTCGTACCCGGGTGCTCTGCGCGGCCAGCGTGGTCGAGGGCGTGCCGCGCT
>JBOHFY010000227.1:0-7363 GCA_050699895.1 Pseudonocardiaceae bacterium | reverse complement strand
TGGGTGAGCACGTCGGCGACCGTCCCGAGGCGGTGGCCGCCAACCGGGAACGACTGGCCACCGGTCTCGGGTTGCCCGCCCAGCGCTTGGTCTGGATGGAGCAGGTGCACGGCCGCACGGTCACCGTGATTGACGGGCCGCGGTCGCTGCCGGTGCCGGCCAGTGATGCGCTAGTCACCGCGCAGCCCCGGCTCGCGGTGGCGGTGCTGGTCGCCGACTGCGTGCCGGTGCTGCTCGCTGACCCCGTGGGAACGGTTGTCGCCGCCGTGCACGCGGGGCGAGCCGGGGCCCGGGCCGGGGTGTTGCCCGCCGCGCTGGAGGCGATGCGGCGGCTCGGCGCGCGCATTGAGGCCGTGGAAGTGTTGCTCGGCCCCTCGGCGTGCGGGCAGTGCTACGAGGTACCCGACCAGATGCAGGCTGACGTCCAGGACCGGTTGCCAGGCAGCGCTTGCCGCACTCGCCGGGGTACCGCTGGTCTGGATCTGCGGGCCGGGCTGTGGCGCCAGCTTGCCGTCGCTGGCGTGGCCCGGGTCGACGTCGACTCCCGGTGCACGATCGAGGACCCCACGCTGTACAGCTACCGCCGCGATGGAGTCACTGGCCGGCTTGCGGCACTAACCTGGATCGAAGAATGATGGCCTGGATCGAGGAGTAGCGATGGTCTGGGCCGAGGAGTGACGCCGACTGGATCGAGGAGTGCGGGGGCTGCCAGAAGAGCCGGTCGTGGGCGGTCGCCGCGATGAGCTGGCTGCGGCGCTAGCGCGGGTTCGCGACCGCATCGCCGCCGCGTGCGCCACTGCGGGCCGGGATCCCGCGTGGGTGCGGCTGCTCCCGGTCACCAAGACCTTCCCCGCACGCGACGTGGCACTGCTCGCTGACCTCGGCCTGCTCGACGCCGCTGAGGCCCGGGACGCCGAGGCCGTCACCAAAGTGGCCGAGGTTACCGCGCTACGCCCGGCGGTGAGCGTGCGCTGGCACATGGTTGGTCGATTGCAGAGCAACAAGTCCCGGTCGGTGGCCCGGTGGGCGGTGCAGGTGCAGTCGGTGGACTCGGCCCGACTGGTCGAGGTCCTGAACCGGGCCGCTCGCGTCGCGAAAGAGGCAGGCCACCGCCGCGCCGCCCTCGGCGTGCTCGTCCAGGCCAGCTTGGACGGCGACCCGGCGCGTGGCGGCTGCCCGCTGCCACAACTGGAGGCGCTGGCCGATCGGGTGGCGGCCGCATCGCACCTGAGGCTGGAAGGAGTGATGGGTCTCGCCCCGCTCGGTGTCGATCTCGAAGAGGCCTTCGCCCAGCTCGGCGCGGCCGCCCAACGCCTGCGCTGTTCGCACCCCGGCGCGGTCGAACTCTCCTCGGGGATGAGCGGTGACCTTGAGCAGGCCATCGTGCACGGCTCGACCTGCGTGCGTGTCGGAACCGCGCTACTGGGCGATCGGCCGTTAACCTCACTCTGATCGCATCCCACGGTCCGACTCCTCCGACGGCGTGCCGGGCCGGGCTCGGTGGGGGGTGCGTCGAGGGTAGGGACAGGAAGGCGAGACGATGAGCGCGTTGCACAGGCTGAAGGCCTACTTCGGCATGGTCCCCGCCGAGGAGTTCGACCCAGCTGAGTTCAACGCGGCCGAGTTCGACAGCTATCACCCGGACTACCGCTCTGGTAGCCCGGAGCCAGGCGATGACAGCCAGGGCCATAACCCAGGGTGTGGATCAGCGGGGATCGGATCAGGCTTCGCCACCCGCGTCGGCCATCATGCGGCGCCCACGATGCACTCCACCCGCTCTCCTTCCTGGACTATGGAGCATCGAGCTGCGGACTCTCGTGCTAGGGAGTCTCGTGCCACAGGCCTCTGGGCTCCGGTGCGCGGCTCGCTCGCGATCGATGAGACGGCTAGTAACGCCAGGTCAACGGTCCACCAACCGGTCGCGCCTCATCGTGTTACTCCAGCTCCGCGAACCGACCCGCTGGCCGAAGACACACTCGCGGAAGCGGGTGCGAACCCGCTGACCCGCATCGTCACGCTGCACCCACACAACTACAACGAGGCCCGGCCCATCGGGGAACGCTACCGCGAGGGCAATCCGGTGATCATGAACTTGACCGAGATGGAGGACCGAGACGCCAAGCGGCTCGTTGACTTCGCGGCCGGGCTGGCCTTCGCGCTGCGCGGCTCGATCGACAAGGTCACCAACAAGGTGTTCCTCCTCTCCCCGCCCAACGTCGACGTGTCCGCTGAGGATAGACGCCGGATCGCCGAAGGTCGCTTCTTCGGCTAAACCCCTGCCTAGCGCTGTCAAGAGGCCCCGGTTCGCCACCGCCTAGCCACCGGTGGCAGAGTGTCGCCGTGGATGTGGTCCGTTGGGTCGTTTACTACCTGCTCTTCTTCTTCTGGTTGCTGCTCACGGCGCGTATAGTGGTCGAGCTTGTTCGCAGCTTCGCGCGTAGCTGGCAGCCGGTTGGGGGGGTGGCGATCGCCCTGGAGTCGGTCTATACCATGACGGACCCGCCGGTCCGGGCCCTGCGCCGGGTGGTCAAACCCATCCGGATCGGCGGTGTTGGGCTGGACCTGTCCATGATGGTTCTGCTGTTCGTAGTGCTCATACTGATGCGCGTGGTGGAGCCGATGAGAACATAGCGGCCACCGGGTTCGGGGCCGATGCCCCAGGATGTCCCCTAGCATGTACGCATGTACATAGTCGTTGAGGAGTGCGTGAGGTGATCCGATGCCGTTGACCCCCGCCGACGTTCACAACGTCGCGTTCAGTAAGCCGCCGATCGGCAAGCGGGGCTACAACGAGGACGAGGTGGACGCCTTCCTCGACCTGGTTGAGGCCGAGCTGGCTCGGTTGATTGAGGAGAACAACGAGCTTCGCAACCAGGTTGAGCGGCTCGATCAGCAGCTGAGTGCCGCGCCGGTCGACACCGGGCGTAACCTTCGCCCGCTGGAGCAGCCTCGGCCGATGATGGCTCCAGCGATGGTCCCGGTGCCACCGCCAATGCGGGAGCAAACGTCTCCAGGTGGCGACCATCACGTGCAGGCCGCTAAGGTTCTGGGTCTGGCCCAGGAGATGGCGGACCGGTTGACCGGCGAGGCCAAGTCCGAAGCGGACGGGATGTTGGGCGAGGCCCGGACCAAGTCCGAGCAACTCCTCTCCGATGCGAGGGCAAAAGCTGACGGCATGGTCAACGAGGCCAGAGGCCGAGCTGAAACTATGCTCAACGACGCCCGCACCAGAGCCGAGACACTGGACCGGCAGTCCCGGGAGAAAGCCGCGTCTCTGGAGCGCGATGCGTCGCGCAAGCACACCGAGATCCTCGGCTCGATCAGTCAGGAGAAGAACAACCTCGAGAAGAAGATCGACGAGCTGCGCACCTTCGAGCGTGAGTACCGTACTCGCTTGAAGACCTACCTGGAGTCGCAACTCCGGGAGTTGGATGGGCGTGGCTCTGCCGCACCAGCAGACACGGTGCGCACCCAAGGCTTTTCCCCGTCCGGGTTCGGCGTGCGTGCCGAAACCGGTAGCTGACCGCGCTCGACGTGTTTGTCACTGTACTGCTGCTAGCAGCGGTGGGGTTGCTCATTGCCTCGCTCAGCACCGGTCATTCTGGTCTGGCGTGGGGGTCGGTCGCGTTGAGTGCCGTGGCTGCGGCACTGGTTCTCAGGCGGCGGTCCTGGTCGCAAGGCCAGGACGCGCCTGAGGATACGCCGCAGTCCGGGCAGCTGGCCGTGTCTGGCGCGGAGGATGTCCCGGAGCGGGACCCCTACGCTGCTGATACCCATGCTGGTGATAACCAGACCGGGCATGCCGATCCCGGTGAAGAGGACACCGATGCGGCGGATCTGCTGGTGATCTATGAGTTGACCGATGAGGTGCTGGTGGTTGACGAACAGCCGCGCTACCACCTCGCCGGTTGTCCCTGGTCTGACCACGCCCGCGCCGAGCGGCTGCCGGTGCTTGAGGCGAGGAAGATGGGTTTTACACCCTGTGACCGGTGCCGGCCGGATACCATGCTTGCCCGCAAGCACCGAGCCGCCCGCGCGACGACTACGGGGAGTAGTTGAGCCCGGCGTGGGGAGTCGAAAAGCTGACGAGTGCATCACCGTGTCAGGACACTCAATGCCACTCCCGAGCCGCGCGTCGGCACGATGGCGGGGCCTGCTGGAGGCCCGGGCGATTCCCGCCGAGATCCTGGCGGCTGTGCCGAAAGATCCGAGCCGGCACGATCCCGCCCGCTTTGTGCCGTCGGCGACTCCAGCGGACACCCCATCGCGCCGCGCTGCCCAGCAGCTGTTGGGGCCCGCCGCTGGCACTGTCCTTGACGTCGGGTGCGGTGGCGGGTCTGCCGGACTCGCGTTGGTGCCCCGGGTAAAATACCTGACCGGGGTGGATCACTCCGCCGGTATGTTGCGGGTGTTCAAACGGGCCTGCGCCGAGCGTGGCGTACGACACCGCTCGGTGCTCGGCCCCTGGCCGGACGCCGCGCCGGAAGCGGGTGCCGCCGATGTGGTGGTCTGCCATCATGTTGGCTACAACACCCTTGAGCTGGGGTGTTTCGTCGCCGCGCTGGGTGCGGCTGCCTGCTGCGGGGTTGTCGTCGAGCTGCATGCCGTGCATCCCGGGGCGTGGCTAGACCCATTGTGGGCGCACTTCCACGGGTGGCACCGGCCACCGCCCCCGACCGTGGACGACGCGCTGGCCGTGCTTGCCGAAGGCGGGATACGCCCGGATGTCCAGCGCTGGACCCGGCCTGCCGCGCCTCGCCATCCTGAGGCGGAGCTCAACTTCTCGATGAGCAGGCTGTGCCTGCCTGCCGAGCGCCGGGACGAGGTCGCCGAGGCGGTGGCCAGGCTGGGCCCTCGGCACCGAGACCTGGTCACCATCTCCTGGCCCGGCTGAGCCGTTAGTCCGCGGGGCAATCCGGATGTGAACGGGGTGGAGCTCGCGCTCGGGGCGGGGGCGTTGGTGTTGCTGGTGGCCGTGCTCGCGGTGCGGGTCTCCACCCGGCTCGGGTTGCCATCACTGCTGCTCTATCTGGCTATCGGTGTGCTGATTGGTGAGTCCGGTCTGGGCATTGTGTTCTCCGACGCGCCCCTTACCGCCGCGCTGGGCATTGCCGGCCTGGTACTGATCCTGGCCGAGGGCGGTCTCACCACGCGTTGGTCGGTGATTCGCCCAGCGTTGGCCCGAGGGATCGCGCTGGCCACCGTGGCGGTCGCGGCGAACATCGCCATCACCGGATGGGCGCTGCACCTCTTGCTGCGCCTGGACTGGCGCACGGCGTTGCTGTGGGGCGCGGCGCTGTCCTCGACTGACGCGGCTGCGGTCTTCAGCGTGTTGCGGGCACTGAAGGTGTCGCCCAGGCTGGCGGGAGCGCTCGAGATGGAGTCGGGCCTCAACGACGCGCCGGTCTACATCGCGGTGGTGCTACTCGCGGCGGGCGACTCGCTGCGCTGGTGGACGCCCCTGTTGGTCGGCTATGAGCTGGTCGTCGGCGCTGGGGTGGGGGTGGCGCTGGGGTTCGCGGGAGCGTGGACGCTGCGCCGGGCGGCGCTGCCCGCGACCGGCCTCTACCCGCTGGCGACCATCGCGGTCTGCGTGCTCGCCTTCGCCGCCGGGCAAGGTCTGCACGCCTCGGGCTTCCTGGCGACATACCTGGCCGGGCTGGTGCTCGGCAACGCTCACCTGCCGCACCGAGGAGATACGCTCTCCTTCGCCGAGGGTCTGGGCTGGCTCGCCCAGATCGGCCTGTTCGTGCTGCTGGGCCTCTACGCCTCGCCGGCCCGCTTGCCCGGTGTCCTGGTCCCGGCGTTGGTCGCCGGGACGGTGCTGGTTGTGCTGGCGCGTCCCTTGTCGGTGGCGCTCGCCCTGGCACCGTTCCGGGTGCCCTGGCGGGAGCAGGCCTTTCTGTCATGGTCGGGGTTGCGCGGCGCGGTACCCATTGTGCTGGCGCTGATCGCGCTCACCAGAGGCTTCCCGGGGGCCGGTCGGCTGGTGGATGTGGTCTTCGTACTGGTTGTGCTGCTCACCGCGGTGCAGGCGGTCACCCTGGCACCGGTCGTGCGATGGCTGGGACTGTCTTGCCCGGAGCAGGGCCGGGACATGGAAGTCGATTCCGCCGCGCTGGACGAGATGGACGCTGAGCTGCTCCAGATCCGGGTGCCCCGGCAGTCGCGGCTGCACGGCGTCTACCTCTGGGAGCTGAGGCTCCCCACCGGGGCGGTGGTCAGCCTGGTGGTGCGTCACGGGGAGGGCTTCACCCCAGCGCCGACCACCCGGCTGGAGGAGGGCGACCAGCTGTTGGTCGTCACCACGGCCGGCAACCGCGACCAGGCTGAACAGCGGATCCGGGCGGTGCACCGGGCCGGCCGGCTGGCCCGGTGGCGCGGGGAGACCGGCGCCTGAGGGGACCGGACCGGCGATTGGTCACGGCGATTGGTCACACTGGCGTCATGAACCCATCGCGGCATGCCGAGGAATCGGCCGCTGGCGGCCAGGACATCCCCGAGGTGTCGCCGAGGCGCCGCCGGACCGGCTTGCTGGCCGCTATCGCCACTGTCACCCTCCTGCTGGACGTGTTGAGCAAGGTCCTTGCGGTGATGCTCCTGGAGGGCCATCCGCCGGTGGAGCTGTTGGGTGGCGGGCTGTACCTCGTGGTCTACCGCAACTCGGGCGCGGCGTTCTCGATGGCGACCGGGTTGACCTGGCTGCTGTCGTTGATCGCTCTGGGCGTCGTGGTGGTGATCGTCCGGTTGGCGCCCCGGCTGCGCAGCGCCGGCTGGGCCTTCGGGCTCGGGCTGGTGCTGGGGGGTGCACTGGGCAATCTCGGGGACCGGTTGCTGCGCGCCCCTGGCCCGCTGCGCGGGCACGTGGTTGACTTCCTGTCGCTGCTGGCGCCGGATGGCAGTGTGTGGCCGGTGTTCAACCTGGCGGACTCGGCGATCGTGTGCGGCGGCGTCGCGCTGGTCCTGCTTGCCGCCACCGGTCAGGACCTCGGCGGCACTCGTAGCGCGCGACGCCCCGGTGATCGTGGATCTGGGGTGTCAGAATGAGCGACGTCCGGACGTTGCCGGTCCCTGAGGGGCTTGCGGGTATGCGGGTGGACGCCGGGCTGGCCCGGCTGCTGGGGCTGTCCCGCACGGCGGTGGCTGGGCTGGCCGAGGCTGGTGCGGTACTGGTTGACGGCAGCACAGCTGGTAAGTCGGATCTCCTGGCCGCTGGCAGCTGGCTTGAGGTGATTCTGCCCGATGTGCGGCGCCCTGTCGCGGTACAGGCCGAGCCGGTGACCGGGTTGCGCGTGCTGCACGAGGACGCCGACCTGGTGGTGGTGGACAAGCCGGTCGGGGTGGCCGCGCACCCCAGCCCGGG
>JBOHFY010000226.1:0-13565 GCA_050699895.1 Pseudonocardiaceae bacterium | reverse complement strand
TCCTGGTGCTGCTCGGTCGCACGCACAGCTATGAGGGGCACGGCGTGGCGCAGGTGGTGCACGGGGTCCGCACCGCCTGCGCGGCGGGCGTACGGGCGGTGGTGCTCACCAACGCCGCTGGCGGCATCGCCGGGGGGCTCACGGTCGGCCAGCCGGTGCTGATCTCCGATCATCTCAACCTCACCGCGGCTTCACCGCTGGTCGGCCCGCGGTTCGTCGACCTTTCCGAGACCTACTCTCCCCGGTGGCGCGGGCTGGCCCGGGAGATCGACCCGGGCGTGGGCGTGGGCGTCTACGCCGGGGTGCCCGGCCCCCACTTCGAGACGCCGGCGGAGATCCGGATGTTGCGCACACTGGGTGCTGACCTGGTCGGGATGTCCACCGTGCTGGAGGCCATCGCCGCGCGCGCCGAGGGCGCCGAGGTGCTGGGGATCTCTCTGGTCACCAACCTCGCCGCCGGCCTCACCGGGTCGCCGTTACACCACCAGGAGATACTTGCCAGCGCCGCGGGCGCCGCGACGCGAATGGGCGGGTTGCTGCGGGAGCTCCTCAGCCGGGCGTGAGGGCTGGTTAGTTATTTCACACATCATTGTTTCACACATCGTTATAAAACACTGTTGCGATATGGTTGTCCCGTGGCCCGACCGAAACTGCACGACGCCGCGCTGCGGACCCGCCTGCTCGACGCCGCGGGGTCGCTGCTCACCTCCGAAGGCCCGGGCGCGCTGAGCCTGCGCGGGCTCGCCGCCACCGCGGGCACCTCAACCAGCGCGGTGTACGCCCTGTTCGGCGGCAAGCCGGGGATCCTTCGGGAGCTGTTCCGGGAGGCGTTCACCAGCTTCGCGGCCCAACTGAACGCGGTAGCGCCCTCGGCGGACCCACTGGCCGACCTGCTCGCGCTCGGCCGCGCCTACCGGGCCAGCGCACTCGCCGACCCGCACCTGTACGCGGTGATGTTCAGTTCACCGGTAGGCGGCTTCGAGCCCACCCCACAGGATTACGCGCACGCCGAGGCCGTCTTCACCCCGCTGCTCGACACGGTGCGCAGGGCGGTGACGGCGGGGCTGCTGGTCGACGCCGACCCCGACCTCATCGCCACCGCGCTGCGGGCCACCGCGCACGGCCTGGTGTCACTGGAACTTCGCGGCGCGATGTCAGCTGGGACTGTGCCACCCGGTGAGTTGTTCGGGGCCGCGATGCGGGCCAGCCTCGACGGCTGGCGAGTAAGGCCATGACCCGAGGATTACGCTGCCGCGCATGGCTGCCGACATCGTGCCGATCGAACTCTCGGTGACCGCTGGTGACGTGGTCACGCTGTGGGCGCCCCGCTGGCGTGAAGACGGCGAGGAATGGGAGGCATTCCTCGGCGACGAGGAGAACCTCTTCGCCTTCGCTGACGTCGCGGCGCTGGTGGGTTTCGTGCGCACCGCCCGCGATCACGACCTCATCGACCACCCGGCCTGGGCGCTGGTACCTCGGTTGCCCGCGCCGGACCTGCGACCTACCGAATCCCACCGTTACGACCTGGTGGGAGTGCCCGAGCTGGCCGCGCAGTCACCGGATACCTGGGTACTCGGCGCGCTCGCCGACGTGGTGTCGATCGTGCGCTCACTGGCCGAGGTCTGCGGCCTGGAGGTGGTGCACGAGGTGCTGGACTCTACTCTCGGGTTCAGCCTGCTCGACGGCGGCACGCTGGCCTTCGGTGGCCGGGAGGGCGCGCGGCACTGGGATGCGCTGTGCACCGTGATCGCGCGGCGGTGGGACGACGTGATCGATGCCATCGACGGCGTCCTGCGCGAGCCCGACATCGACGCGGCGGCGCTAGACGCGGCGGCGACCGAACTGTCGCAGGCTCAGTCCGCTATGGAGGAGCAGTCCGCCACCGGGGAGCGGGAAGCGGATGCGGTGGCCACCGCCGACCCCGCGCTGGCATTCTGGTCGGAAGTCGGCATCGACCCGATCCGGATCATCAGCGATCTGGGCGAGCACTACACGCTGCGCTGCTACCTCGACGACGCGCCGGTCTTCCTTGGCCGCGACGGGCGCATCGACGTCTTCGGTTCGCCGCGCTCGCTGGCCCGCCACCTCGCCGACCACCCTGAGGGCCACGACCTGGACGCGGTGTCCACCTGGCCCCAGGTGACCACGCGAGCGCGGGACCGCGAGCTGGAGGTAGCGCTCGATGACGGCAACAACTATGTGCTCGGTGGCCTGGCTGATGATCTCGCTGGGGGCCCCGAGACGGTAGATCCCGGGCAGCTCGAGCTGGCCGTGGAACTGATCACCGACGCCGAGCGGTGGGCTGGGTCGGACGCCGCGGACAAGGCGCTGGCCAGTTCCGAACCGCTGGGCTGGCTGGTCTCCTTCCTGCTGCGCCCGGACCCGACCCGGTTGGCGCCCAGCCCTCCCTTTGCCGCCGAGGTGGCCGCCTGGCGGGTCCTGATCAGGGCTTTCGAGGACCGGCTGCACGTGCGCTGAGGAGATGGCTAGGATTCGCGCCCACCAGGATCGGTTCGTTCCCCTTTAGCGAAGGCGAAGGCCAAGCCCGTGACCACCCCAGCGACGCAATCCTTCGACCGGATGCGCAGCATGCTCGTGCGTGCCGCCGAGATCCGCGACAGCGAGCAGCAGCAGATCTTCGATGCGCTGGACGAGATCCACGCCCGGCTGGCTCCGCTGGAGTCGCTGGGATCGGTGCGCAAGCGGCTGTCGGAGATGCCAGACCGCACCGAGGTCAGCGTGCTGGCCGAGCGGGTCGATGAAGTGCTGTCCAGGCTGGAAGCTCAGGACAGCGCACTCACCGTGCTGTCCCGTGCCGTCGAGTCGATCGTGGACAAGCTGGCCACACCGTTCGCCGAGCTCAGCGGGCAGCTGGACGCGCTGGCGGGCCGGTTCGAAGGCGTCGTCGCCGGCCGAATGGACGGTCTGGAAGACCGGATCGCCGGGTTGCACAAGCGGATCGACGATATAGATCATCACCTGGACCGGCAGGACGCCAGGCTCGATGCGCTGCCCACCGCCGTGCACGGGTCGGTGCGGGAGCAGATCGGCACCACCGATGCGGGGTTGCGCGCTCGGCTGGACGAGATCGACAAGACCGTGCACGAGTCGCTGTCCACCACGCTGGAGTCAGTCACTACGCGCCTGGATGCGCTGGATAGCGCTCTGGCCCACCGCCCCGACGTCGACTCGCTGTTCGGGATGGTCCGGCAGGCCAACGAAGAATCCGAGCTGCGCTACGCCGCGCAGCTTGACGAGGCGATGGCCACCTTCGCGGAGATCATCATGGGCGGTAGCGCGGTGACGTCCCTGCCCCCTGTACCACCACCGCCGCCACGACCGGCTCCGCGTCGAGCCCGCCGCCAGACCAAGCCCGCGGAGGATGGAGGCGACGCCCTCGAGGGCGTCGCCTCGTGAGTGGCATTGAGCCTTCGCCCGGCACGGATGCCGCGGTCCCGCGCGGCGGTCGTCGTCCTGGTCACCGCTCTCGGCGCGATGGCCCTGCTAGGCGCCGCGCCGGTGGCCGCGCAGCCCGGCTGCTCGCGGCAGATCGCTCCGCCCCCGCCGGTCGACTCCTCAGAGGCCCCGGCTCCGGGCACCCCGGCTCCCCCGGCGCTGTCAGTCCCCGACCCTCCGGTGGGTGGGCCGAGGATGGGCGAGTGCGAGCTGGTGCTGCCCGCTGGCGCGCCCGCCCCGCCGGCCGGGATCACCGCACTGTCCTGGCTGATCGCCGACGCCGACTCCGGTGAGGTGCTCGCCGCCCAGGATCCCCATGCGCGCAACCGCCCGGCCTCGACGCTCAAGCTGCTCACCGCCCTGCTAGCCGCCGACCAGCTTCCCCCCGACCAGGTCGTGGTCGGCACCCAGGCCGACGCCGACCAGGATGGCAGTCGGGTAGGCATCGGCCCGGGTGGTCGCTACACCGTCCGGCAGCTGCTCACCGGCTTGTTCCTGGGCTCCGGTAACGACGCCGCACACGCCTTGGCCGTGGCGCTCGGCGGGGTAGCGCGGACCGTCGAGCAGATGAATAAGCTGGCCGCCAAGCTGGGTGCGCTCGACACCCGAGCCGCCACTCCGTCCGGATTGGACGGGCCGGGCATGAGCGCCTCGGCCTACGACCTGGCGTTGGCGTTTCGCCAGGTGCTCAGCCGCCCACTGCTGGTCGAGCTGCTGGGCACCCAGCAAGCGGACTTCCCCGGCTACGGCGACCGGCCTGGGTTCGTGGTCAGCAACGACAACAGGCTGCTGCGGACCTACCCCGGCGCGCTGGGCGGCAAGACCGGGTTCACCGACGACGCCCGGCACACCCAACTCGATGCCGCGCGGCGCGGCGGGCGACGCCTGATGGTGGTGCTGATGCGGGGCGAGCAGCGGCCGGTCTCGATGTCGGAGCAGGCGGCCCGGCTGCTGGACTACGGGTTCGCGCTGCCCCCCGGCAACCCGGTCGGGCGGCTGGTGGACGAGGCGCATCCGCCCGAGGCGGCCGCGACCGGGCCGGAGCTCACTCCAGGGGCCCTCCCGGCACCACTGGATACGGGCGCCGACGCCGCCACCCAGCGCTCGGCCAGCCGAGCCCACCAAGCCGGCGTAGTGCTGTGGATCGGCCTGGCGGCCACCGTGCTCGCCGCGCTCGGTGCCCTGGTAGCCCGCCAACGCCACCACTAAAGCACCATCGACCCACCGCCCGGGAAACCCGCCCCGGCACCGACACCCGAGAACTAGCCCGGACCGCCCGACAGGTCGCCACAACCCGGGTCTAACGATATCTCCGCGATGGTCAACTCCGGGTCTTGACGGCGAGGTAGACGGCGAAGTTGTACCAGCGGAAAATCTGGTCGACGGGTGTGAAGCCGGCTTCGGCGAGCGCCGCACGGTTCTCCGAGTCCCGATAGGGCACGAGTACGTTCTCCAGCGCCTCACGCTTGCGGGCGATCTCTGTGCGACTGTAGCCATTGCGCTGCTTGAACTCGTGGTAGCGCTCGATGTAGAGACGGCTGAGGGTTGAGCTGTCCGAAAGAATCTTCTCTCCGAGCAGCAAGCATCCACCGGGCCGCAAGGAGGTGAAACACATCTCGAGGACAGCATTGCGGTACAGTGGGCGGACAAACTGGAGTGTGTAGAGCATGACGATGACGCCGGCGTCCGGAAGGAGATCCACTTCTTCGATCGGCTGCGGCCACATCTCAACAGTCTCCGCCCGTCCGGACGCGGCGAGCCGTTCGGCGCACACGTCACGCATCGGCGCCGACGGCTCGACCCCCACGAAAGTCACCGACCGGTCGGCAGGCATTGCCGCCATGAACCCGAGGAGCGTGTTACCGGTCGAGCAGCCAATGTCGTAGACAGTACCGCCGGCCTCGTCAATGAACTGCACACCCAGCTCGACTACCATCCGTTGGATTTCTTGGTAGAAAGGGATGCTGCGGTCCAACATGTCGTCGAACACGGCGGCGACATGACCATCGAACACGAAGTCACCCACAGTGCCATCGGCTTGAAACAGCTTGTCGAACGTCATCAGGACTTCCTCGCTGCTACGACTAGGAAGTACGGGATTCTACTGGCCTTGCGATAGAAGCCCGCGCCGCCTCGGCGATCATGAGTCGGCGATCATGGCGCGAGCAGCGCCCAGGGCCGGAGCTCTGGTGCGCTGGCCCGCCCCTCGGGACAGTGTCGCCGGAAGTCGCACCATGAGCAGGCCCGGCCGGGAGCGGGTGGGAACAGGATGTCCGGGTCCGCGCCCGCCGCCAGCGTGTCAGTGGCCAGGGCGATCTCCTCGGCAGCCTCCTCGGCACGCTCCAGGTGTCTGCTCAGTGACTGCTCAGTGTGCTCCCACCCGGCAACGGTGCCGGTGGGCAGATGGTGCAGCTCCACCCGTCGGCACTCCCGGCGCAGCGTGCGCCGGGCCGCGAAGGCATAGAGCGCCAGCGCCTGCGAACCACGAGCGTCATCGGCGGTGAGCTCATGGCGACCGGTCTTGTAGTCCACCACGACCAGCTCGCCGTCCCGCTCGTCAATGCGGTCCACTCGCCCTTCCGCGACGATTCGCTGGGTCGGCGCGGAGACCCAGCGCTCCACCCCCACCGGATCAAGCTGGGGATCCAGCTCGTCGACATAGCGGGCCACCCAGTCCCGCGCTCGACCGCGATAGTCGGCGGCCTGCGCGTCGTCCGCGAAACCCTCCCTGGACCAGTGCGTCGTCACTAAGGCGGCCGCGGTGTGCGGACGGCGCAGCCCAGGCGCCAGATCGAACAACGCCCGCAACGCGGTGTGCACCACCGCGCCCAGCGTGTTGTGCGCCCACGCCCCGCCCCGGGCGGGCGTAGGGCGATCCAGATAGGCCATCCGGTAACGCCGACGGCAGCCGGCCCACGTGGTGAGCTTGGCGGGAGTCACCCGCACCAGCGGGCGGGGCAGACCGCCGAGTGCCAGCTCTCCCTGCGCGCGCCGTACCACCGCGCCTACCGTACTCGCTCACCTCAGCCGGTCACCACGGCGACGCGGCCCGCGGCGGCCAGCTCCTCGATCCGCTCCAGCGCCTCGGGGTCAGTCGTCTCCTGGCCCAATGACATCGTCTTGTTCACGCCGTGATAGTCACTGCCGCCGGTGATCAGCAGGCCTAGCGCGGCCGCGAGCTCGCGCAGCGCGGCCCGGTCCTGGTCCGTGTGCTCGGGGTGGTCAACTTCCACCCCGGCGAGCCCCTCAGTAGCGAGCTCAGCGATGACCTCGGGGTCAACCACCGGCCCTCGGCGACGGGCCGCGGCGTGCGCCAGTACCGGGACCCCACCCGCGGCCCGCACCATCCGGACCGCGGTGGTGACGTCGGTGTCGGCCCGACCGGTGTAGTACGGACCTCCGGTGTCCAGAAACCGGTGGAAAGCCTCCTCGACACTGCCCACGACACCGGAGGACACCAGCGCCCGGGCCAGATGCGGCCGGCCGGCCGAGACATCCGGCGGGAGGTCGGCGAGCAGGGCGTCTGGATCCACCGGAAATCCGTCCGCGGCCATCCGCAGCGCCATGGTGCGCAACCGCGCGCCTCGCTCGTCCCGCAGCCGGGCTTGCTCGGTGGTAATCGCCCGCGAGGCGGGATCGAACAGATACCCGAGCAGGTGCACCGAGACCCGCCCGCCCCTACCGTCCGGCGCGATGCAGGAAAACTCCGCGCCCCGGATCAGCCGGATGCCTGCAGGCAGCGCGTCGACGGCCTCGGCCCACCCCGCAGTGGTGTCGTGGTCAGTCAAGGCCACTACGTCAAGACCAGCCGCCGCAGCGACCGCGACGAGCTCCGCCGGGGTGTCCGTTCCGTCGGAGGCGGTGGAGTGGGCGTGCAGGTCAATAACCACGACCACTCCACCGCCTCCCCGGCTCGCCGCTACGAAATCTCCCAGTCAGACGACTTCGCGCGCGACCAGCGCTTGCGGCGCAAGGGACGGCGGGGCGGCTGCAACATATGGGAACGGGGCTGCTTCTTCTCACCGAAGATCAGCTCGGAGATCGCCTGGAAGAGCTCCTCCGGCCTGGGCACGTAGTCGATCCTCTCCAGATCCTGCTTCTGCCCGGCGGACTCCACCCGCAGCGTGCCGTAACCGAGCAGCTGCCCGGGAAATGGCCGCATAAAGCTCATGTCGGTCACCTTCGTGATCGGCATCATGGAGTTCTTCGTGATGATGACGCCGGTCGTACGCATGAACCGCTTGTCGGTGACGATGACGAGGTCGATCCACCATCCCAGTACTTTCCAGGCGAGGTACAGTATCGCACCGACCGCCGCGTACCAGAGCACCGACTGCGCCAGCCACCAGTCCTGCCCCACGCGGCTGACCACGAGAGACAGCACGAACGCGACGATCGCGACCCCGTAGGCCTGCAGTATTGGCGTGATCAGCACCGCCCAGTGCTGCCGCACTCTGATCACCCGCCGCTCCACGGCGGGGTTGAGCAGGACATTGGAATGTCGACCAATCATGTCAGCGCCGCGCTTCCGTCATTGATGGCAAATGTTGTGCCGCACCCAGGCTGGCGGTGCGACTCGACGCTCACGAGGATACTACCGTCGGTGATGATGACAGGGGAACCCGAGCCGCGGATCCGGTGTGTCGGGGCGGTGATGTTCGACGACGCCGGCAGACTGCTCCTGATCCGCCGGGCGAACGAGCCGGGGCGGGGGCGCTGGTCGGTGCCCGGAGGCCGGGTTGAGGCCGGTGAGGCCGATCATCAGGCGGTGGTCCGCGAGGTGGCCGAAGAGACCGGGCTGGCGGTCGAGGTCACGCGTTCGCTGGGAAGCGTGCAACGTCGCGCTCCGGATGGGGTGGTGCTCGACATCCATGACTACCGCTGCCGGGTGACCGGCGGGACGCTGCGCGCCGGCGATGACGCGGGCGATGCCCGCTGGTGCGACGCGGCGACATTGGCAAGCCTGCCGCTGGTCAGCGGCCTCATCGAAGCCCTCAGCCACTGGCGCTGCCTACCCCGCTGACGCGGTACCCGGGCCCATCGCCAGCTTGGCCAGTAGGTCGCGGGCTTGCTCAGCGTGCCGCGGCAGGCACAGCACGTCGTAACGCCCGGCTACCAGTTGGCTCGCCGACGCGAAGTCCCGGCGGCCGCGGGTTGAGGCGTAACCGGCGGCGGCGAACACCGTCCCGAACACCGCGCCGGTGGCCGGCGCTACCAGGATCGGGATCACACTGGTCCCGGCCTGGGTAGCGAACAGGCTGAGCAGCACCCCGACGAACAGGCCGAACCACGCACCCGACGCCGCCCCCTGGCCGATGACCCGGCCCCAGGTCAACCGGCGCAGCACCCGCTCCACCAGCATGAGATCCACCCCGACGATCGTGACCTCGGCGACCGGGAACTGGCTGTCGGCGAGATGGTCCACGGCGCGCTGCGCCTCGGCGTAGGTGGTGTAGGAGCCGATCGGCCAGCCGGTGGGCGGGGTGGGCAGGCCAGGCTGGCCCTGGCCGCTGAATGGACTGGTCATGCTCGCGCAGCGTACTCCCGTAACAGACCTTTACTGATAATCGTCTTCTGGATCTCGCTGGTACCCTCGCCGATCAGCAGGAACGGCGCTTCGCGCATCAGCCGCTCGATCTCGAACTCCTTGGAGTAGCCGTACCCACCGTGGATGCGGAAGGCGTCCTCGGTGACCTCCTTGCAGTATTCACTGGCCAGCAGTTTCGCCATCCCGGTCTGGACGTCATTGCGCGCGCCGGAGTCCTTGAGCCGAGCGGCGTTGACCATCATCAGGTGCGCGGCCTCGACCTTGGTGCCCATCTCGGCAAGCTTGAACGCGATCGCCTGGTGCTGCGCGATCGGCTTGCCGAAGGTCCTGCGCTGCTGGGCATAGCCGACCGCGAGCTCGAAAGCCCGGATGCCGATGCCGCAAGCCCGGGCGGCGACGTTGACCCGCCCCACCTCGACGCCATCCATCATCTGGGCGAAACCCTTGCCGGGGGCCGCGCCCAGCACCTTGTCGGCTCCGATGCGGAAGCCGTCGAACACCAACTCGGTGGTCTCTACCCCCTTGTAGCCCATCTTGTCGATCTTCCCAGGCACGCTGAGCCCGGGAGCGACCTCACCGTAGCCCGTGGGCTTGTCCACCAGCAGCGCGGTGAGGTTGTGGTGCGCCTTCGCCGCCCCCTCCTCAGTCTTGACCAGAGTCGCCACCAGGGTCGACGTGGCGCCATTGGTCAGCCACATCTTCGCGCCATCGACGATGTAGTGCTCCCCGTCGCGCCGGGCCCTCGTCGTGATCGCCGCGACGTCGGAACCCAGCTCAGGCTCCGACATGGAGAAGGCACCACGAATACTGCCCTCCGCCATCCCCGGCAGGTAGTGTCGCTTCTGCTCGTCGGTGCCGTGTTGGCTGATCATGTGCGCCACGATGAAGTGAGTGTTGATCACGCCGGAGACGCTCATCCAGCCTCGGGCGATCTGTTCCACGACCAGCGCGTAGGTCAACAGCGACTCCCCCAGGCCGCCGTACTCCTCGGAGATGGTGAGCCCGAACAGGCCCATCTCCCGCATCCCGTCGACGATCTCGCTCGGGTAGGTATCGGTGCGCTCCAACTCCTGAGCGACCGGGATGATCTCCTTGTCCACGAAGGTCTTGACCGTGGCCAGGATCTCCCGCTGAATCTCGGTGAGACCGGCGGTCTGAGCCAGGCGGGCCATCAGAGCACCTTTCGTCACGTGCATTACCCGCCAGTATGGCAACGGATCGCCGTTCGGCTCCGAATGGCGAGGCCTAGCATGGTGGCAGACCCTTACCCAACCAGAAGGTCGGTGCCAGCTGTGGCCTCCATCCAGAGTCTGCCGTCGGTCGACGCGGTGAAAGCCGCGCTGGACTCGGTACATGACCCGGAGATCAACCGGCCGATCACCGAGCTGGGCATGGTCAAGGACGTGACGGTGGCCGCCGACGGGGCGGTGGGGGTAGCGGTGTGGCTCACTATCGCTGGCTGCCCCATGCGCGACACCATCACCTCCCGGGTCACCACGGCGGTGTCCGCGGTGCCGGGCGTGCGGGGCGTCCGGGTGGAGCTGGACGTGATGAGCGACGCCCAGCGCACGGCGTTGCGCCGGCAGCTGCGCGGCACCGCGGAGGAACCCCGGATCCCGTTCGCCGAGCCAGGGTCGCTGACCCGGGTGTATTGCGTCGCCTCCGGTAAGGGCGGGGTCGGCAAGTCTTCGGTGACGGTGAACCTGGCGGCCGCGATGGCCGACCGGGGCCTGTCGGTCGGGGTGGTCGACGCCGACATCTACGGCCACTCGGTGCCAGGCATGCTCGGCACCACCGCCCGCCCCACCCAGGTCGAAAAAATGATCATGCCGCCGACGGCGCACGGCGTGAAGGTCATCTCGATCGGGATGTTCACCAAGGACAACACCCCGGTGGTGTGGCGGGGACCGATGCTGCACCGAGCGCTGCAGCAGTTCCTCGCCGACGTGTTCTGGGGCGACCTTGACGTGTTGCTGCTCGACCTGCCGCCGGGCACCGGCGACATCGCCATCTCCGTGGCGCAGCTGATCCCCAACGCCGAGATTCTCGTGGTCACCACCCCGCAGCGGGCCGCCGCGGACGTGGCGCAGCGGGCCGGGGCGATTGCCTTGCAGACCCGCCAGCGGCTGATTGGCGTGGTGGAGAACATGTCATGGTGGGAGCTGCCGGACGGCTCTCGTAACCACCTTTTCGGTTCCGGCGGGGGCCAGGCGGTCGCCGACGCGCTGACTCGCTCGATGGGTAGCGAAGTCCCGCTGCTGGGTCAGGTGCCGCTGGAGCACCGACTGCGCGAGACCGGCGACGCCGGCACTCCGTTGGTGCTGGTTGATCCCACCTCGCCGGCCTCGGTCGTGCTGCGCGGGATAGCCGACCGGCTCGCGACCCGCTCGCGCGGCCTGGCCGGGCGACTGCTCTCGGTGAGCCCCAGCTCCCGGTGAGCCGAAGATGGTTGCCTCATCGCCCGACGATCGCGATAGCGAAACCGTCGTAGCCCTTGACGCCCACGGTCTGGATGGCCGTCGCGCTCACCAAGGGGTTGGCGGCCATCACCTCGGTGAGCCGCCGCGTGCCCTGCACGTTGAGGTCCGAGCTGTGCGCGTCGACCACGTCCCCGCCTCGCACCACGTTGTCCACAATGATCACACCACCGGGTCTGGTCAGGCGGACTGACCCGGCGAAGTAGTCGGCGTTGTGCGACTTGTCCGCGTCGATGAAGACCAGGTCGAACGGGTCGGCGTGGTCGTGGGCGAGGTCCTCGGCCAGCCGAGGCAGCGCGTCCAGCGCCTCGCCGACTCGCACGTCCACCAGATCAGTGAGTCCGGCCCTGGCGATGTTGGCGCGCGCCACCTCAGCGTGCTTGGGCACGTGCTCCAACGTGATCAGGCGGCCGTCCGGCGGCAGCGCCCTGGCCAGCCAGATCGTGCTGTACCCGCCGAGCGTGCCAAACTCGAGGATCCTGCGCGCGTTGACCAGCCTGGCGAGCAGGTAAAGCAGCTTACCGTGCGCGGGTGAGACGGCGATGGCTGGCAGCCCGGCCGCGTCACTGGCCGCGAGCGCGGCGTCCAACGCCTCATCGGGCATGACGAGTGCGCCGGTGATGTAGTCGTCGACCGCCGTCCACTGTTGCTGCTGGCTCATCGCGTCCTCACCGCCGTCGATCCCACCTACAGCTCGGGGCCGCGGGCGCGCAGGTCACCGACGGTGGCCATGGCCTGCTTGAGCTCGCTGAGCCACTGCTCGGCATGCTCACCGACCAGGCGCACCGACCAGGCGAGCGCCTCCGACCGGGACCGTGCCACCCCAGCGTCGACCAAGGTGTCGAGCACCAGCCGCTCGGATTGCCGCAACCGGGTCATCACCGGCACCGACAGCGTCGTGAACATCTCCTCGGTGCCACCGAGCCGGGCGCCCCAGGCCACCTTACGCCGGTAGCGGTGCTCGGCCTCCCGGGCGATCTCGATCCGCTCGTCGCGGGAGTCCTCCCGGAACCGGCTGATCCGGCCGGCCTGCGCCGCGACCCGCTCGACGTCGTCGCGCGGCTCCTCGCCCAGCGCGGGCAGCTCACCCACGATGATGATCTCCTCGCGGTCCGCGCTGACCTCGACCTCACCGGTGAACCAGCCATCCGGCAACCGGCCCGCGAACCAGGCCTTGGCGTCGTCGACCGGCGGAAGGTCAGCCTGCTGCCAGCCGCCGCGCCCGTGCCACTGGCCGCTGGAGCGCATGCCATGCGGCCGTCCTCGTCCCACCATGGTGTCGTCCTCTCACTCGCCCCCTGCTTGATATGACGATTACAGCATTACTAGCGTTGCGAGTCGAGCGTGCCTTGTGCGCCGATAGCGAAACGACGACTAGCTAGCCGCCGGCTCGGAGCTGCGCCTGCAGATCTTCCGGGGAGGTCACTGGCCGGTCACAGCGGAACCCGTGGCAGACGTAAGCCGCCGCGACACCCCCCACCAAGCCCCGCCCGGCAAGCACGGGGGCGTCCGCACCGGGTTCCCCAGCCAGCACGACCGCTCCACCAGGCGCCGCCCACCGGGCCCGGGTCTCCAGCGCGGCGCGGGCGCCGTCCCCGGCGACGCCGATCACGGCGATCTGCACCGGCCCGTGCGCCAGCGCCTCGGCGGTGGTCAGCCAGTGCCCAGCGGCCTGCGGTGCCTTGGTCGCCACCACTCCGGCCCGCGCCACCGCCGCCTGCGCCGCCGCGCGGTAAGCCTCCACGCCGGTTAACGCCGAGGCGGTGACCAGCGCGGAGGCCAGCGCGGAGGCGCCCGCTGGGGTGGCGTTGTCGGTCGGGTTGGTGGGGCGGCGGAACAGCACCTGGGCATCGGCGGCGGTATCGAACCAGGACCCGGCGTGGTCCGGGTCGGCGAAATGTTCCTGGGCCAGCTCCAGCACGGTCAGCGCGGCGCGGCGCCAGCGTGGCGCACCGGTGACCTGGTACAGCGCCAGCAGACCCTCAACCAGCCAGGCGTGGTCGGCCAGCACCCCGGCGGCCTCGCCCACCACGCCGTCGCGGGAGCTGCGCCGCAGCCGGCCATGGACCAGGTGCGTACTCAGC
>JBOHFY010000225.1:0-3223 GCA_050699895.1 Pseudonocardiaceae bacterium | reverse complement strand
GACCAGATAGATGATCAGATCGTCCACCACGCTATCTGGTCAGCCCAGATGAGGTGTTCTGCGTGCCGAATGCCGCCAACACCGGGGAGGTTGGTCGCCGGCTGGCCGCCGCGGCACCCCCGACGGTGACGGTGACCGACCTGCACAACGAGTACGCCGTGCTCGCCGTGCAGGGGCCGCGCTCGGCCGAGCTGCTCGCCGCGGTGGGGTTGGCTCCTGGCGTGAACGTCGCCGACATCGGCTACATGGCCTTCGCCGATACCCAGCATGACGGCATGCCGGTGCGGGTGGGCCGCACTGGCTACACCGGTGAGCGTGGCTACGAGCTGTTGCCGTCCTGGAAGCACGCGCCCGCGCTGTGGGCGGCGCTGCTGGCCGCCGCTGGCCCGCTCGGTGGCCGCGCGTGCGGGCTCGGCGCCCGGGACACTCTGCGCACCGAGATGGGCTATCCCCTGCACGGCCAGGATCTGGGTCCGGGCATCACCCCGCTACAGAGCGGCCTCTCCTGGGCGATCGGGTGGGACAAGCCGGCCTTCTGGGGGCGACAGGCGCTGCTCGCCGAGCGGGACCGCGGCCCGTCCCGGCGGCTGCGCGGGCTGCGGGCCACCGGGCGTGGGGTGCCGCGACCGCACATGGCGGTACGGTCCGGGGCGGGTGCGCTGGTGGGGGAGACCACCTCGGGTACCTTCTCCCCAACGCTGGGCACCGGTATTGCGCTGGCGTTGCTCGATCCTGCCACGGCGCCTGGGGACGGCGTCGAGGTCGACGTCCGAGGTCGGGCGCTGCCCTGCGAGGTCGTCACACTCCCTTTCGTGCGCTCCCACGTGCGCTGATGAGGTAGGCGCCGCGGGAGGGCAGTGCCTCGTGCACCACGGGTTCCGGGTGGCTGCGGCGGGCGGCCGCGGCCACCACGGCGTGCGTCACTGCGGCGGTGGTGGTGCGCTCGAGAAGGACCAGAGCCGAGCCGCCGAACCCGCCGCCGGTCATCCGGGCACCCAGCGCCGCGGCGGCGTGGGCGGCGTTCACCGCGCAATCCAGCTCGGGGCTGGATACTTCCAGGTCATCGCGCAACGAGGTGTGTGAGGCGCTCAGCAGCGCTCCGATGTCCCGGACTCGGCCGGACTCCAGCAGGGCTACCACCGTCCGCACCCGGGCGATCTCGCTCACCACGTGCCGGGCCCGCCTGCGCAACACCGGATCGGTCAGGGTGGCCACCTGATCTGGCGCAGCCTCGCGCAACGTGGGCACGCCCAGTGCGGCGGCGGCCCGCTCCGCGCTGTGCCGGCGCGCGGCATACTGGCCATCGACAATCCGGTGCGGTGCCCGGGTATCGACCACGAGCAAGGCCAGCCCAGCGGCGGGGAGATCCAGCGGCACCTGCCGCACGGTCTGGCTTCGGCAGTCCAGCAGCAAGGCGTGCCCCTCGGTGCAGCACAGCGATGCGAGTTGGTCCATACCGCCAGTCGGCACGCCGACGATCTCGTTCTCGGCGCGGCGGCAGGCCGCCGCGAGCGTGGCCCGCCCAGCGCTGGTCGCGGCCAGCCCGAGCCCACACAGGGCGTCCACCGCCAGAACGACGGCGCACTCCAGCGCGGCGGAGGAGGCCAGACCCGCACCGGGTGGCACCGACTCACCGACGAGCAGGTCAAGCCCACCGACTGGGTGGCCCAGCGCCCAGATCACCCCCGCTGGATACGCCGCCCAGTCTGGCGGGTGGCCGGGGCCCACCACATCAAGGGAGCCCTCCCAGGGCTGGGCATCCCGGTGCAGCGACCGCAGCCGCAGCAGGCCGTCGTCCCGCGTCGCCGCCGCCGCCACGGTGCGCTGCGGCAGCGCCAGCGGCAAACACAGCCCGCCGGCGTAGTCGACATGCTCGCCGATCAAGGTCAACCGGCCTGGAGCCGCGCACAGAACGTCGGGGTCCCGGCCGAACGCGGCGCGAAAGGCGGCTCGCAACGCGATACTCATGCCAGCTCCCGCAGCCGGTGCGCGATCCGCTCCGGGGTGGTGTCGTTGAGCCAGACTCCCACCCCGGACTCGGAGCCGGCGAGGTACTTGAGCTTTCCGGCGGCGCGGCGCACCGAGAACAACTGCAGGTGCAACCGGGTGAGGTGGCGCTCCGGACCGACCGGCGCCTGGTGCCACCCCGCGACATACGGCACTGGTCCTGGGTCGCCCTGGTCGGCGAAGAAGCCGTCCACTCGCCGCAGCAGCGCGGGGTAGAGCGTCGCGAGCTCGGAGCGCTCGGTGTTGTCCAGGGCGGCGAGGTCGGGTACCGCCCGGTGCGGTACCAGGTGCACCTCCACCGGCCACCGGGCGGCGGCGGGGACATACGCCGTCCATGCCGCACCCCGGTGCACGATCCGGGTGCCGGCCCGGAGCTCGGCGGCGAGCAGGTCTGACAGCAGGTCGGCGCCCGTGCCCTCGCGGTGTGCCGCCGCTCGAGCCAGCAGCCGCTCGGTGCGCGGCGGCACGAACGGGTAGGCGTAGATCTGGCCGTGCGGGTGGTGCAGGGTCACCCCGGTCTCCGCGCCGTGGTTCTCGAAGCAGAACACCTGCCGGACACCGTCCACCCCGGATAGTGCCCTGGTGCGGTCGGCCCACGCCTCGATCACCGTTGCAGCTCTGCCAGGGGTTAGCTCGGCGAAGGCGGAGCCGTGCACACTGGTGAAGCAGATCACCTCGCACCGACCGGTCGCCGGTTGCTGCGGCCACAGCGGATCGTCGTCCACCAAGGTGGGCACCATGCCAGCCACCCCGTCGAGCTGGGTCTGCAAGGCGGGGAACCGGTTGTCGAACACCACCACGTCGTAGTCCTCGGCCGGGATCTCGGTCACTGCACTGCCCCGGCTGGGGCACAGCGGGCAGCTTCCCGCCCTGGGTAGGTGAGTGCGGTCCATCCGGTGCGGGGCCAGGATCACCCACTCCCCGGTGAGCGCGTCTAGGCGCATCGTGGGCTGGGTCCGGCACGGGGGCAAGTGGCGGGGGTCATGGAGTGCGCGGGTGGCCGCGCCGGACGCGTAGGGCTCGCGGTCGTCGTAGTAGGTCAGCGCCCGACCGTCGGCCAGTTGGGTGCGGGTGATCCGCACGAGGCCCCGCGGCTCGGACACACGAGCCATCATGACGTACAGGTAGAGTAGTGGGACGTCCTATCATTTTGCCGTACGACGGGATACCGTGCAGGTCATGAGCGTCGCGCCACTGTTCACCCGGCTGCCGCACC
>JBOHFY010000224.1:0-6406 GCA_050699895.1 Pseudonocardiaceae bacterium | reverse complement strand
AGGGTTCGCGTCGTGCTGGCCTGTCTGGGGGTGGTCTGTGCCCAGGAGTCCACGACATCCGTGGCGGCGGTTGTGGCGTCCTGAAGTGCCGCGTCGAACTCGGCCACTACCGGGTGCCGGCGAAGCTCCGCCGGCCGGGCGGCCGCGCCCCGGGCCGGGGTCAGGGTGGAGGCGCCCTGGAGGAGCTGCCGCGCTGGGCCGAGCCGGACCAGTGGCGCGCCTAGGTCGAGGGACACGGTGGGCCCGCTGGATGCTGGTCGGACCCGTGGTGCGCGCGGCAGCCGGTCGAAGCGGGGTGCCCAGCCCTCCACCCACAATGCGGCGGCGACCCGCCGGAGTTGGTCAAGGCCGGACCGCCGGGGCGTATTGGCGGTGATCGCGAGGTGTGGCAGGCCGGATAGGGTGTCGGTGATGAATCCGGGCAGGCTTCCGGTGCCGACTTGGATGAAGGCCCGGGCCCCGGCTTCGTACAGCCGCTGGATGAGCGGGCCGAAACGGACCGGTTCGAGCAGGTGGCGGGCGGCGAGCTCGCGGATGCGGTCGGGATCGTCAGGGTAGCGGTCGACGGTGGTGGCCGACCAGATCGGGCGTGCCGGCGGTAGTACCGGTAAGCATGCGAAGGTGTCCAGGATCGGGCGCACATACGGTGTGAGCATCGGTGAGTGAAACCCAGACCGGAACGGCAGCACCTGGCCGGTGACCCCGCGCGCCTGCAGCCGGTCCAGGACGGCAACCACGGCAGTTTCTTCACCACAGATGATTGACTGGTGTGGGCAGTTGTCGTGTGAGACCACGATCCCGTCCAGGCCGTCGATGACCTGGGCGGCCTGGACGGCCCCGCAGCTGAGCGCGGCGAACAGCAGACCGGGGACGTGCAGCGTGGCGGGGTCGAACGAGGCGATGAGTTCCTCGACTGCCCTGCGCGGGTGGATGCCGGCGGAGGTCATCGCGTTCCATTCGCCGACGCTGTGCCCGGCCACCAGGTCTGGTATCACGCCGAGCTCGCGCAGCGCGGCGTCCAGGAGCCGACCGACGGTGAACACGCCGAGGCCGTGCTGGCCGAGTAGGGCGTTGTCGCCGAGCTTTGGCCTGTCCAGCCCCAAGTGGTCTGCGACGTCGTCGACTCGGGGTTCGAATCCCTGCTCCAGCCCCGGGAAGACGAACGCCAGCTGACCCGGCGCGGACGTCGAGCGCAACGGCGCGGCGGTGAACCAGACGTCGTCGCGGCCCCGCCACGGCGTGCCCTGCGCGACGATCCTGCGGGCCAGTGCCAGCCGGCGCGCGGTGGGCGTGACGATCGCCAGCCGGCATGGCCCACCGGCTGGTGGCGTGCTCGCGTCGTCGCGGTCGAGCAGGCCGCCGTCCGGTACCTCAAGCTGGCGGGCCAGCTCAGCCGGCGTGCGCCCGGCCAGCAGCAATACTCGCTCCGGGCCGGAGGGCCGCGGCCTGGGGGAACGTCGGGTGCCCGGTGATTGCTCCAGGATGATGTGCGCGTTGATGCCGCCGAAGCCGAACGCGTCGACTCCGGCCCGGCGCGGCGCGCGACCGAGCGACGGCCAGGGTCGGGCCTCGGTGACCGGCGCGAAGCGGGAGCTGGCCAGCGCCGGGTGCGGATCGTCACAGTGCAGGGTGGGCGGCAGCACGCCGTGGTGCACCGCCAGCGCCGCCTTGATCAGCCCAGCCACTCCGGCGGCCGGCATGGCGTGGCCGATCATCGACTTGACCGATCCGATGCCGATGTCGTGACCCGCGCCGTGGGGTGCTCCGAAGACCCGGGTCAGCGAGGCGAGCTCGGTGGCGTCGCCGGCCAGGGTCGCCGTGCCGTGCGCCTCGAGCAGGCCGAGCGCACCAGCGTCGGTGGGGTCCAGGGCGGCGGCCCGCCAGGCCTGCTCGATGGCTCTGACCTGGCCCTCGGCGTGGGGGCTCATCAGGCTGGTGGCTCGGCCGTCGCTGGCTATTCCGGTGCCGCGGATCACCGCGTAGACCCGGTCGTCGCCGGCGTCGGCGAGGCGTTTGAGCACGACTATTCCGGTACCCTCGCCGATGAGAATGCCGTCGGCGCCCCGGTGGAAAGGCCGGATCCGCTGGCTGGGGCTCAGCGCGCCGAGCTGGCTGAACACGCTCCACAGAGTGATGTCGTGGCAGTGGTGCACCCCGCCGGCGAGCATGACGTCGCACCGGCCGGTCGCCAGCTCCGCGACGGCATGGTCGATGGCGACCAGCGACGAGGCGCAGGCGGCGTCGACGGTGTAGGCGGGGCCCGCCAGGTCCAGCCGCTTGGCCACCCGCGAGGCGACCAGGTTCGGCACGAGGTCGATCGCGGACTCCGGCCGCTCCGGGCCGAGCTGGGCCTGGAAGGCGGTCCGGACCCGGTCCAGCTCGGCGTCGTCGAGGTCCGGGAGCAGCTCGCGCAGCGTGGTGACCAGCTGGTTTGCCGTCCGGATCCGCTGGTCCAGGCGGGCCAGGCCGGGCGTGAGGTAGCCGCCGCGACCGACGATCACGCCGACTCGGGATCGGTCGCCCAGCCGGTCCTCGCCGCCGGCGTCGGCGAGTGCGGCCGAGGCGACCTGCAGCGCGATCAGCTGGTCGGGTTCGGCGCCGGAAACCGCCAGCGGCATGATCCCGAACCGGGCCGGGTCGAACGTGGCGTGCTCAATGAACCCGCCCCGGCGGCAGTACAGCCGGTCACCGCGCCGGGTCGTGGCGGCCTCGGGGTCGTAGTAAGACGCATCCCAGCGGGTGGCCGGCGCGGTGGTGATCGCATCCATCCCGGCGAGAATGTTGGACCAGTAAGTGGCCAGATCGGGCGCGCCAGGGAACACCGCGGCCATTCCGACGATGGCCACCTCGACGGGTTCAGCCATCGTGTCCGACCCCACCTGTGTCGATCTTGCCTGGGTCGACCCCACCTGTGCCGATCTCGAATGGGGCAGGGTCGGCGCACATGTACACCACCTGGGGGTCGGTGCCGCTGGCCAGTTCGGCGAGCAGGCACGCCACGCCGTCGGTGGGCTTGATCACCCCGATGCCGCGCCGGGCGTACTCCCGGGTCAACTCGCTGGAGACCATCCCGGTCCCACCGCCGGTGCTCGCCCACGGCCCCCAGTCGAGGGCGAGCACCCGGCCGCAGGTTCGGGAGGCCCAGATCCGGGCCAGTGTGTCCAGCGCGTCGTTGGCCGCGGCGTAGTCGACCTGACCCCGGTTGCCGAACACCCCCGAGACGCTGCCGAACAGCACCAGGAAGCCGAGGTCCGCCCGGGCCGCCTCGGCCAGCGCTCGTGCCCCGTCGACCTTGGTCGCCCACACTTGGGCGAATCCCTCGGGTGTCTTGTCCGCCAGCAGCCGGTCGGCCAGCACCCCGGCGCCGTGCACGATCCCGTCCAGCCGTCCATGCCGCCGGTACACGCCATCCACCAGAGCGGTGACCGCCGCCGGGTCTCGGACGTCGACCGCGGAGTAGCGAACCGAGGCGGCCACCCCGGCCAGCTCAGCCAGCGTCGCCCGAATCTCCCGCTCGGCGAGGATCCGGCTGGTCGCCGCCTCGATCTCGGCTGGTGTGCGGTTCTCGGCCCGCGCCAGCACCCGCCGCAACGCGACCCGGTCGGCCGCCACCGCGGTCACCGGGTCCTCATCGCCGACCGGTTGCGGGGTCCGGCCGACCAGCTCCAGGTGCCCGGCGCCGGCCTGGGCCAGGCCGATCGCGACCTGGGCGGTGATGCCGCGCGCGCCACCGGTGAGCAGCACCACGGAGTCTGGCCCGAGCCGGGGCCCGCCCACCGCGCCCGAATCCAGCGGAGTCGGGGCGAGTCGCAGCGTGACCCGCTCCCCGGCCGCGTAGCCCACCGCGGTGGGTGCGTGGCGGGTGAGTAGTTCGGCGAGCAGGTACCCGGCGATGTGGACCGGCTCCTCCTTGGGGTCCACATCAATGACCCGGACCAGGCGATCCGGGAACTCGCGGGCGATCGTGCGGACCAGGCCGGGTAGCCCGATCCCGGCCACGCCGTTGGGGTTGTGCGCCCGGCCGAAGCGGCCACCCGAGCCGGTGACCACGAGCAGCTGGCTGACTCCACCGAGAACGGCATCCCGAAGCCCGGCGAACCCGCCCGGCAGCACCGTCGCCCGACCCCGGTCCAGCGCGGCGAGGTAGATCAGGGCATCAGTCCCCGTCAATTCGCTGAACTGTTCTGGGCTCAACTGTTCTGGGCTCAACTGTTCTGGGCTCAACAGTCTTACCTCGGCGCCGCGCCGCTCCAGCGACACGGACAACTCCAGCGCGATGCCGGCCCCGTCCCCGACGATGGCGACCCGGCGTCCGACCAGCGGCGCGTCGGGCGGTCCACCCAGCGGTGGCAGCGCGGCGACCTCGACGAGGTAGCGTCGCGGCCGCTGAGCTGGTGTGGTGTGAGCCGGTGCGGCCGGCTGCGGTGTGCCGGTCCGGTTGGTGATCCAGTCGACGATGCCACGCAGCGTCCGGAGCCGAGCCAGCTCTTCCATCACTGACTCATCCAGTGGGCGACCGGCCCGGGCCAACCCGAGCCGGTCGGTGAGCAGACCGATCAGCTCGGTCCGTTTGATCGAGTCGATGCTCAAGTCCGCTTCCAGATCGAGGTCGGCCTCGAGCATGTCCACCGGGTAACCCGTTCGCTCGCTGACCAGCGACCGTACGGTGGCCAGCACCGTCTCAGGTGTCAGGACAGCTGGCTCGTCGGGACCGGATTCGAGTAGCTGATCAACAACGGTGGTGGGCACTGCGGCGGGTGGCAACAGGGCGGCCGGCAACGCGGCTGGCGCGGGCGTACCCAGGTAGCCGAGCATGACCTCGCGCTGGGCCGCGACAAGCTCACGGGTGCCGCGCAGGAACTCCAGGACCGCTGAGTCCCGCCCGTCCTCGGCGCTGGGCTGTGGCCCAGACTGTGGCGCGGCCACCCGTTGGGCTGGACGCAATCCGCCTGGCAGGTGGTGCCCGTCGGCGGTCTTGACCAGATGGCCGTTGACCAGCCAGCCGGGACGGCGGGGGAGTGTGGACCCAGTTGCCGACACCAGCTGGGCGTCCCGGCCGTGGAACAGCCCGGCCGGATCGACCGGCACCCCCGCGACGGCCAGCTCGGCGAGCGCCAGCAGGAGCCGTCGCAGACCGGGCTCCCCCGGAATATCGGTAGCGAGGGCGATGTGCGGCCGGTCGGCCAGGATCTGGCCGACCAACTGGGTAAGCACCCGGCCTGGGCCGGTCTCGACGAAGACCCGCGCCCCGGCGGCGTACATCGCCTCCACCTGGTCGACGAACTGGACTGGCTCGGCGACGTGGGTGGCCAGCGCGGCCCGAATGGCGGCGGGCTCGGCCGGGTGCGGCGCGGCGGTGGTGTTTGACCACACCGGCAGCCGCGGTGACCTGACGGTACGGCCTTCCAACTCGGTGGCGAAGACCGCAGTCGCGCCGGCCACCACCGGGCTGTGGAACGCGCACGCCACGGGGATGCGCGTGCCGGCCAGCCCCACCTCGGTCAGCCGGTGCAGCGCGGCCTCCACGGCCGGGGTCGGTCCGGAGATCACCGCCTGACCGGGCGCGTTGTGGTTGGCCACGACGACCGGTCCGTCCGCGAGCACGGCCCGGACCTGCTCGGGCGCCCCGGCGACGGCGGCCATCGTGCCGGGATCGGCCCCGGCCGCTGTGAGGATGGCCTGCCCGCGGGCCTCGCTCAACTCCAGCAGCTCAGCTGGATCGAGCGCGCCAGCCGCGGCCAGCGCGACCAGCTCGCCGTAGCTGTGCCCACCGAGATGATCGGGTTGCACGCCCAGCGAGGTGAGCAGCTCATGCATGGCCAATCCGGCAATCCCCAGCGCCGGCTGGGCGACCCGGGTGTCGGTCAGCGCCGCCCGCGCCCGCGCCGACTCCTCCTTGCTGAACGTGGCCGGCGGGAACATCGCGCCGGCCCACCGCTCACCGAGCTCCAGAAATCGACGCAGCAGCGGGAACGCCACGAACAGCTCGGCCAGCATGCCCGGGCGTTGGCTACCCTGCCCGGGAAACAGGAACGCGACCTGACCCGCTGTCTGGCCATTCTCCGGCGCGACGAACACGCCATCCGCTGCGGCGTTGTCCCGGGCTTGTGTCACCTTGCTGGCGAGGTCGTCCAGGTCCTCGGCCACCACCGCGGCCCACACCCGCGTGCCACCGCGATCTTCCGAGGGACTCCGGGGATCTTCCGCGATACTCCGGGCGAGATCCCGCAATCGCCAGGGCCGCCCCTCGGCGTCATTGGCCGCGAGCAACTCGGCCAGCCGGTCCATCTCCGCGACCGCCTCCGCCCGGTCCGCACCGGTGAACAGGAACAGCTCGGCCGGCCACGCATCCAGCCCGTGCCTGGGTTCGGGCGCCCCGTCATAGGAGCTGAGCACGGCGTGGAAG
>JBOHFY010000223.1:0-2647 GCA_050699895.1 Pseudonocardiaceae bacterium | reverse complement strand
GTGGTGCGAAATGTCGACAACCGGAGTGGTGGATAGCGCTTCTCGGACGCGCCTGGCCAACGCATGCGCACTGGTCAGGGGTGGAGCCGCCTCGGGGAATCGAACCCCGGACCTGCTCATTACGAGTGAGCCGCTCTGGCCGACTGAGCTAAGGCGGCGACGCTGGCCGGCAGTGCGGCCCAATGTAGCGCGGTCCAGTGTAACGATTGCTCGCGCCGCGCACCTGGGCGGCCTACTTGCTCAGCAGCGCGCTGGTCAGCGCCTCGATGGCGATCCGTGGCTTGACGTTGAGCGCCAGTGCCGTGCGGCAGCGCAGCACCGCCTCCAGCATCCGGAGCAATGACTCGGGACTGGACTGGGTGGCGACGCCTGCGATGTCGGCGGCCCGGTCGGGGTGGGTCAGGGCTACTGCGGCGCCCCAGCTGGTGACCAGGGTGTCGCGGTAGAAGCCGGCCAGGTCGACCAGAGCGCGGTCCAGCGCATCGCGCTGGGTGCGGGTGGCCCGGGACTTCTGCCGGCGTTCCAGCTCCCGGATGGCGCCTTTGGTGCCTCGGGTGGCGGCCGCGGCGCCCTTCCCGGTGCCGCCGGCCCCCAGGGCCGTCTCCAGTTCCTCGATCTCGGCCGCATTGCGCGCCGTGGTCAGGCCGCCCGACTCCGCCTCGGCGGCGCCGACCAGCTCATCAGCCAGGGTGAACACATCCGCGAGTGTGCGCAGCGCCGTCGGCACCCGCAGCACCGCCTCCCGGCGGGCCCGGGCCTCGGGATCGGTGGCCAGCCGGCGGGCGCGGCCGACGTGGCCGCCGCACACTGAGGCGGCCCATCGCGCGGTGTCGGCGTCCAGCCCGTCGCGGGCCACCAGCACGTCGGCGACCGCCGCGGCGGGCGGGGTCCGCAACACCACCGGCCGGCACCGCGAGCGCAGCGTCACCGCGATGTCATCGGGGTGGTCCGAGGGCGCGCAGAGCAGGAACACAGTGCGCGGCGGGGGTTCTTCCACGGCCTTGAGCAGGGCGTTGGCCGCGCCCTCGGTCAGCCGGTCAGCGTCCTCGATGAGCAGAACCTGCCAGCGGCCCGCCGAGGGCCGCCGGGACGCGCTGGCGACCAGCGCGCGCATGTCCGCCACCGAGATGGACAGTCCTTCGGGGACGACCTGACGGACGTCGGGGTGGTTGCCCGCCAGGGTGGCCCGGCAGCCCTGGCAGGCGCCACACCCCGGTCCGGCTTGCGGATCGGTGCACTGCAGCGCGGCGGCGAAGGCCCGCGCCGCGACCGAGCGACCACTGCCTGGGGGGCCGGTGAACAACCACGCGTGGGTCATCGCCCCGGCCGGTCCCGCAGCCTCGACCAGGGCGGCGACCGCCGGACCCTGCCCGGCCAGGTCGGCCCACACGCTCATCGCGGATCTTCCGAGGGACGGGACGGGGAGCGCCTGCGCAGCGCGGTGCGCAGGTCGGCCAGCGGTGATCCGTCGAGCCGGTCGTCCATCTGGCGGTAGGAGACCAGGCCGACGGCGGCCGCCAGCAGCCCGGCGCACAACAGCACCGGGCGGGTGCCGTCGATGGTCATCCGCTCGCTGAACAGGGTGATGGTGCGTTGCTGGACGAGCCCGACCACGAAGGGGACCAGCGCCATCGAGACCAGCAGGTCCAACCGGACCAGCGACTGGACGAACGCGATGGTGCGGCCCCGCATCTCATCGGTGACCTGCGCCCCGATGATGGTCAGACCGGTCAGGAACGCCACCCCCCCGGCGGCGCCCACCAGGATGACGGCGGCCAGCGCGGCGATCAGGTGCGGCGCCAGCGCGACGGCGACCAGCGCCAACCCGGCCGCGACGATCGCGAGCCCGAACAAGCCGCGATGGCGGATCCGGCGGGCCGCCAGTGGCGCCAGCGCCATGCCCAGACCCAGACCGACGAACAGCGACGCGAACAGCAGCCCGTAGGCGGCGTTGCCACCGCCCAGGCTGGTGGAGTAGAGCTTCGCGCACGCGATGACGGCCCCGCCCGCGGCGAAGGCGCCGAGGATCCCGGTGACCAGGCCACGGACCAGAGGCGTGCCGCGGACAAACACCACACCATCGCGCAGCATCGTGAGCAGGCCGGGTTGGGCGCCGCGCCCGGCGGTGGCCCGGCCCGAGATCTCTGGGATCCGGGTGCCGACCACCAGCGCGCAGAATGCGTAGGCGATGCCGTTGATGCTCAGCGCCAGATAGGCCGACCCTTCGGCGCCGGAGGCGATCAGCCCCGCCTGGCTCAGCGCCGGGCCGAGCTTGGACAGCACGCTGAACACCCCGGAGGCGACCAGCACAGCCACCCCGTACGTCATGATGAGCGAGAGTTGGTTGGCGGTCTCCACCTGGTCGGGGCGGCGGAGCAGGTTGGGGATCGAGGCATCCTTGGCCGGGATCCAGAACAGCGCGCAGAGCTCGATGAGAAAGGTCGCCGCGAACAACCAGGCCAGCTGGCCGACCAGTGGGATGGACAGGAACAGACCGGCCCGCAGCACATCGCAGACCACCATCACGTGCCGCCGGTCCAGCTTGTCGGCCAGCGCCCCGGCCAGCGGGCCGAGCAGCATCGCGGGTAGCAGCTTGGTGGCGACCACCCCGCCGAGTGCGAAGCTCTGCGCCTGGTAGCCGCTGGTC
>JBOHFY010000222.1:0-3593 GCA_050699895.1 Pseudonocardiaceae bacterium | reverse complement strand
AACACTGGAGAGCCGGATGCGGGGAAACTCGCCTGTCCGGTTCGGGAAAGGGCCGACGGAAAAGGACCCGAGCCACGGGCACCTCGCCGGCGGCCTATTTCACTTGACGGGCGGGAGCTGGAAACGGAGCCACGATCAGACCACGGCCACGGAGAAGAACAACCCCACGGGAAACCGTGAGGCCACAACGGCTCTGTGACCTACAGTCGATCAAGACCACCGCGCCAGTTCCCGACCCTCCGGGACTCACCTCCTTGTGGGGAAAGGAGAGATGCTGTGCCTGCTGTTACCGCTGACACCATGGCACTGCCGCGCCTGGCGCATCTGCCTGAGCAGGGCACCGCCTGGCGCCCCGTGGCCCAGGTCGTCACGACCCTGCGCACCCTGGAAGGGGAAGGCTTCCCGGTCCGGCGCTCTTTCCCGACCACGGAGTTGGCGCACGCTGACCCGTTTGTGCTGCTGGATCACATGGGGGCGGTTGAGTACGCTCCGGGCGAGGCCAAGGGCACCCCGTGGCATCCGCACCGTGGCTTCGAGACCGTCACCTACATGATTGACGGGGTGTTCGAGCACCAGGACACCACCGGTGGCGGTGGTGTGATCACCGACGGGGCGACCCAGTGGATGACCGCCGGCGCGGGCATTCAGCACATCGAGCGACCCCCGGAGGCGCTGGTGGTCGCTGGCGGGCTGTTCCACGGCACGCAGCTGTGGGTGAACCTGCCGCGAGCGCGCAAGTGGGTGCCACCCCGCTACCAGGACATCCGCGCCCGTGACGTGGCCCTGCTCTCCAGCGACGACGGCGGTACGCTGGTGCGCGTCATCGCGTTCGAGGACTACCAGGCAGGCCGGATGGGGGTGATCCCGGCCGAGCGGGCCCCGCACCGCACCACCGCCGATGCCGACGTGCCTTACCGCTCCTGCGCCGACTGCGCCGACCCGGCTGGCGAGCGCGAGAGCCCGCACGCCGACCGCGAGGACTGACTCACCGGCTGCCTGTCACTGTTGCACTCGGTGAATGGCCGGTGTGTCGGCCTCGCCGAGGAATTCGATCCAGGCCGACTTGGCGCACGGGTAGTGCTTGGCGGCCTCCACCAGGTTCAGGAAACCGGTGATGGTGCCGTCGAACCAGCTCTGCAGCCGCGGATCGGTGATGCGGCCCTCCGCGCTGAAGGCCTGGTGGGCCTGGGCGAGGGAGAACATGTCCGGGTAGACGTGGGCACCCAGGTGTTCCAGCGGTTGGCGCAGCGCCCACAGCCCACGGTTGCCGCCGGCCATGGAGGGCGAGGCCGACATCAGCAGGCAGTGCTTGCCCTTGAACGGCTGCGGGCGATAGCGGGAGACCCAGTCGATGACGTTCTTCAGCGCTCCGGGCATCGAGAAGTTGTACTCGGGTGACGAGATGACGAAGGCGTCGGCCTCCCCCAGCCGGCGGCGCAGCTCCTCGCCACCTGGGGGGAAACCCTCGGTGTCCTGGACGTCGCCGTCGTAGGACGGGCAGTCGAAATCACGCATGGTCGCGGGATCGACCTTGCCGCCGTGGGCCTGGATCGTGCCTGCCGCCAGGGCGGCGAGCCGGCCGTTGAGTGAGTCGCGGCGCAGCGATGCCGGGAAGACCAGGCACCGAACGGGCTGAGGGAGAGACATGTGGCCTCCAACTGTCGAATGGTCACAGGATGGTGCGTGCGGGCCCTGCCCAGCGAGGGTCACACCGGTCAGGATTCGCCGTAGACGGGGATGGCCGCGCCGCTGATCGGCCAGGCGTCCTCGCCGCACAGGAACGCGATGACCTTCGCGATCGCCGTGGTCGGCACCGCGCGCCGCGCGAGATCCTCCGACATCCAACTCCGGTTCGCCGGCGTGTCGATGACCGACGGCAGCACGGCGTTCACCCGCACCCCGGCGGGACGCAGCTCCTGAGCGAGCAATTCGGTCAGGCGCACGACGGCCGCTTTGCTCGTCGCGTACGCGATCGGGGCCGCCCCACTCACCGCCGTCTTCGACCCGACCAGGACGATCGAAGCATTTCCGGCCTCCGCCAGCCGCGGCGCGGCCGCCTGGCACGACCACAACGTGGCGACGAAATTGGACTGCAGCATCGTCTCCAGCACCCCCGGATCAACGTCGGCGAGCTGGCCACCAACGAAGCCACCCGCCACCGCGACCAATGCCGATGGCGCGGCGACCTCATCCACCCGCCGCCAGACCGCGGTCACCGCGGCGCGGTCGGCCAGATCCACCCCGAACGGGATCACTACCCGGCCCTCGGCTCCGTCACCCAGCGCATCGAGTTGCTCACCCGCCCGGTCGAGGGCGATCACCTGCCTACCCCGTCCCACAAACTCCGCCACCACCGCACGCCCCAGAGCACCCGCTGCCCCGGTCACCACCACAGCACCCGCCGACGCGGTCACCACCACAGCACCATCCGACATCCCGTCTGCCCGACTTCGCGCCACCTATCGCTGGTACCAGCATCGTCCAGCGATAGGTGACCGGCTACCGCGGGGCTGAGGGTGCTGGATCATTGTTGGGCTCAGTCGCGATCAAAGCGGGAATACCGCTCGATCTGCGCCATCGCTGTCGCCACTTGTTTCCGGACGTCGTCGCCCTCGTCCTTGCCGGCGGAGAGGACATGATCGACGGCGGCGCGGAGCTGGAGGCGCTGCTGGCTGTCGGGCCGGAGACCGCGCCGTGCGAATAGGGTGATGGTCGGCAACAGTGTGACCAGGGCCGGCGCGGTTGCCGCCACGGCGGCGTCGACGAGGTAGGCGAGGGCGTCGCGACCGCGGCCGGCGCGGTTCAGCAGCAGCGCCCGCAGCACGGTCACCTCATCGGGGCTCAGGTAGCGAGCCGCGAGGCCGACGGCAGCTTCGGCGTCATCGGGACGGCCTTCCACGGTGGCCAGGTGCGCCAGACTCTTGGCGGCCCATGCCGCGGTGCCGGGCGGTGCGGCCTCGGACAGGTACTCCAGCAACGGCAGCGCGCCAGGGATCAGGCACATCTTCCCGTCCGCGGCGAACTGCTCCCCGGCGGCGATCAGCAGCGGGCGGGCCAGATCGCGACGCTCGGCGTCGTCAGTGTCGGTCAACGACCCGAACAGGTGTGCCGCGCGTTCGTCGTCGCCTTCCGCGGCGGCCACCGACGCCTCCATCATGTCAGCCCGCACCGACACGTGCGGCAGTGTCGCGCTCCAGTGGGCGCGAACGCGGGCCAGCGCCTGTCGACACGCCTCGAGGTCATCGTCAGCCGCGTGGGCCGAGGCCAGCGCCAACAGCCAGTCAGCCGCGAAGGGCCCGTTGTCAGCGGCGTACTGCTCAAGGACAGCCACCGCCTCGTCACCGCGGCCGGCCGCGATCATCAGCTGCGCATACCGCCCGGCGTCCGGGCCGTAGAACAACGGCTGGTCCAGCAACGTGCGATACACCTCGGCCGCGTCCTCCAGGTCACCGCGAGCGGCGAGCATCTCGGCCAGGCTCCGGGTGTAGGACCAGTGCCACTCTCCGGCTGCGTCCACCGCCAGCCGGATGGCGTCCACCGCCCCGTCTATGTCCTTCTCGAGCCAGGCGAGGCTGGCCAGAAGCGCCCAGGCC
>JBOHFY010000221.1:0-5262 GCA_050699895.1 Pseudonocardiaceae bacterium | reverse complement strand
CGTCACAGCGTCACGTGACGCTGTGACGCACTCACGAGTCTGTGTGGTCCGCGAGTATCCGGAGCCCAGAGGCCAGGCCTCCGGCGAGATCGCCCTCCTTGAACGAGGAGATCATGCTCTCCACCGCGAGCTTGCACCCCCGGTCGGGCAGCCGGTGACCCGCCCGGCCGCCGGTGACCACCTCGACCACCCGCTGGCCAGGCGAGACGGCCACCAGCACCGCATCGTCGGCCCACCCACCCATCGAGTCGTGTAGCTGCTCGGCCCGAGTCCTGGTGTCGGCACCAAGGTCGCCAAGGTATACCCCGAAATGCAAGCTGACGCCGCGGCTGGCTCGGACCAGCGCGTCGTCGAGGGCCGCGAGCTGCGAGCGAGTGAAGGGCAGCGTCCTGAGCACCGGCTTCACCTGCCGCGCGGCGGAGATCCGTCCAGTGCCGACAGTAACCTCACCGGGGGCCTCACCGTGCGCGGGATCCCGGTGCTGCTCCTTACCAGTTGCCACGGGCACCTCCGCGGGCTCCACCGAATCCGTCCCGGCCGGGGTGGTGTGCCACCCCGTCACGCAAAGCCTCAGGGTTCGCCGTCCACAACACCGATGGGTAACTCCACTGCTCGCCGAGACGGTAGGGGCGGGTCCGCGCGAACTTCGGCCGTAGCGTCAGCACTCCCAGCAAGATCATGATAGCCAGCGGAACACCAGCCAGGATGAGGATGATCTCCAGTGACGTCACGCCCATCACGGTAGCTGACCGGCCCGCGCGGCACGTCAGGCGACCTCCCCGAGGTAGGGCAACCACTGCGGGTCGGCGTCGGGCACTGTGGCCAGCAGCCGCCAATGCTGCCCCCGAGGGACGCGTGGCACTACCCGCAGCTTCCACCCCAGCTCGCTGAGCAGTCGATCGGCCTTGCGGTGGTTGCAGAGAGAGCAGCAGGCCACGCAGTTCTCCCAGCAATGCTCGCCGCCGCGGCTGCGCGGCACCACATGGTCGATGGTCTCCGCGCGGGCTCCGCAATAGCCGCAGTGGTAACGGTCCCGGTGCATCAGCGCCGCCCTGGTCATCGGGACCCGCGCCCGGTATGGCACCCGCACGAATGTGCACAGTTTGATCACCGACGGGGCCATGACGCTGGCCGTCGCGGAGTGCAGCACCAGGCCCGCGGCGTCACCGTGCACCACATCAGCCTTGCCGCACACCACCAACACGATTGCCCGGCGCAACGGCAGCGCGGTCAGCGGCTCGAAGCTCGCGTTGAGTAGCAGTACCCGTCGGCGTCCCCAGGCCGGCGCGCCCATGGCCGGGGCCTGGTCGGCGACCAGGACGGCGGTGTCGAGAAGCCCGGTTGAGGTTCCTGAGCGCGAGGCGGTCCGCTGGTCCGCCCCCGCTGGGTGACCCTCCGGGCTGGGTTGTCGGTCGTGCACGCGACCACCTCCACCAATGCGCGGGACTAGTCCACCACACCGGGCGGCGATCGCGCACCTGTGGCGAAGCTGACTCGTCGGTGATCACCGGCGCGAACCGGCCACCAGTGGCGCGCGAACCGGGGTCGGCCCCTGCCGCGGATACAGTCCGGCGGGTGACGACCGTTTCCCAGCCAGGGTGCTTGCGAGACGAGGGCTCGTGGTGCGCGCGCATCTACCGTCTCACTCACAACGACCTGCTGTCCCGCTACGCCGATACCGTGGTCGGAGCGGGGCTGCGAATCCTGCTGATCCTCCTGCTCGCGATCCTGATCCGGCTGATGGTGCACCGGGCGATCACCCGGTTGACCCAGCTGAGCGCGGAGGGACCACCCCCTGGGTTGCTCCGCCCGCCGAGGGAGCGGGCCCCGGCGTCCGCCCTCGGCACGGAGGTGCCGCCGAAACGGCGATCCCAGCGGGCCCGCACGATCGGCTCAGTGCTGCGGTCAGGCACGACGTTCGTGGTCTACGGGGTGGCGGCCACCCTGGTGCTGGGCGAGCTCGGAATCGATCTCGGGCCGATCATCGCCTCAGCCGGCATCCTGGGCGTCGCGCTGGGCTTCGGCGCGCAGAACCTGGTGAAGGACTTCCTGTCCGGCATGTTCATGATGGTCGAGAATCAGTACGACGTCGGCGACGTGGTCGACCTCGGTGAGGCCAGTGGCACCGTGGAGGGGGTGGGACTGCGGGTCACCACGCTGCGCGACGTCAAGGGCACCGTGTGGTATGTCCGCAACGGTGAGGTGCTGCGCGTCGGCAATTCCAGCCAGGACTACTCGGTGGCCGTCGTCGACGTGCCCATCGGGCATGACGCGGACATCCCGCTCTGCACCGAGCTCGCTGGCCGCACCGCCGCCGAGCTCACCGCCGACGGCAGCGCATGGGCCGCCGATGTGCTGGAATCTCCCGAGATGCTCGGCGTCGAGTCGATCAGCTCGGAGGGCATGACGCTGCGAATCACCACCAAGGTGCGAGCCGGGCGGCAGTGGGCGGTGCAGCGGGCGCTGCGGGCCGCCGTCATGGCGGCCTTCGCGCAGGCCGGGGTCCCGCCGCCCTCGCCAGTGGGGGTTACCGCCCCGCCAATCTGAGGCCTTCGCCCCGCCACCCGGCTAGCAGGGCAGGATGAACGGATGGCTGCACCGGAGAACTTCTACCAGGCCGTCGGCGGGGAGCAGACGTTTCGTCAGATCGTCGGCCGCTTCTATGAGCTGGTGGCACAGGACGAGGTGCTGCGCCCGATCTACCCGGAGCAGGATCTGGGTCCCGCCGAGGAGCGGCTGCGGCTGTTCCTCATGCAGTACTGGGGTGGCCCACACACCTACTCTACCCAGCGTGGACACCCACGGCTGCGGATGCGGCACGCCCCGTTCCGGATCGGGCTGACCGAGCGTGACGCCTGGCTGCGCTGTATGCGCGTCGCGGTGGACGAGGCCGACCTCGGCGAGGCCTACCATGCCATGCTCTGGGACTACCTGGTGATGGCGGCGAACAGCATGCTGAACTCGCTGACCTGATTGACGACCACCGCTGCGGACTTCACTGGCAGGATTGATCCTTGTGCGACGCGCCGACGACCGCCGCTTGGCCCCCGACGACGAGGCCTGGTGGCGCAATGCCGTGTTCTACCAGGTCTACGTCCGTTCCTTCGCCGACGCGAACGGTGACGGCGTGGGTGATCTGGAGGGCGTGCGCAGCCGGTTGGGCTACTTAGAACTACTCGGCGTCGACGCGCTGTGGCTCACCCCGTTCTTCCGTTCCCCGATGGTCGACCATGGTTATGACGTCAGCGACCCGCGCGACGTCGACCCGCTGTTCGGTGACCTGGACACCGTCGATCGGCTGGTCGCCGACGCCCATCGGCACGGGCTGCGCGTCACCAACGACCTGGTGCCCAACCACACCTCCGACCAGCACGAGTGGTTTCGGGCGGCCGTGGCGGCCGCGCCGGGCAGCCCCGAGCGGGCCCGGTACCTCTTCCGGGAAGGTCGCGGCTTCGGCGGGTCCCAGCCGCCCAACAATTGGACCAGCGTCTTCGGCGGGCCAGCGTGGACCCGCCTGCCTGGGGCTGACCAGTGGTACCTGCACCTATTCGCGCCCGAGCAGCCCGACCTGAACTGGGAGAACCCGGAGGTGGCCGCCGATCTCGAGCGAACCCTGCGGTTCTGGCTGGACCGGGGGGTGGACGGGTTCCGCATCGACGTGGCCCACGGGATGGCCAAACCCACTGGACTGCCGGACATGCCACACCCGATCGGGGTCTGCCCGGGCCTACCCGAGCGCGACGTCGCCGATCCCCGCTTCGACGCCGACGGTGTGCACGATATCCACCGGATGATCCGCAAGGTGCTCGACGGGTACCCAGCGCGGGTGGCCATCGGCGAGATCCGGGTGGCCGACGACGCCGCGTTCGCCCGCTACGTCCGCCCCGGTGAGCTGCACCTGGGATTCCACTTCCGGCTGCTCGAGGCGGACTTCGACGCCGGCAGCGTGCGCGCGGCCATCGAGCATTCGCTGGCGGCTGTCCAGGGCAGTCCGGCACCGGCCACCTGGACAATCTCCAACCACGACGCGGTTCGCCCGGTGACCCGCTACGGCGGCGGCGAGGTGGGCCTGGCGCGAGCGCGCGCGATGGCGCTGGTGCAGCTCGCCCTGCCAGGCCCGGTGTACCTGTACAACGGCGACGAGCTGGGTCTGCCCAACGTCGAGTTGCCCGACTGGGTGCTGCAGGATCCGGTGTGGGAGCGCTCTGGGCACACCGAACGTGGGCGCGACGGCTGCCGGGTCCCGTTGCCCTGGGAGGGCGGCACCTCGCCGTACGGGTTCAGCCCCACGCCTGGCACCTGGCTGCCGATGCCGGGCAACTGGGCCGGCCGGACCGTGGAAGCACAGCTGGAGAACCCGAGCTCGACGCTGTCGCTGTACCGGCAGGCGCTGGAGCTACGCCAGAGGCACCCGGCGTTCACCGGCACCGAGGTGGAGTGGTACGGCGCGCCGCCCGGCTGCCTCGCGTTCCGCCGCAAGGGCGGCGGGCTGGTCTGCGCCCTGAACGCCTCCGGCGCGCCGGTGCCGCTGCCGGCCGGGCAGGTGCTGCTGGCCAGCGGCCCGCTACGGCCCATCGGCGATGCCCTGCCCCCCGATACCGCCGTCTGGCTAACCGAAAGGTGATCACCCGTGGGCCCCATTGACCCCGCGTTCTTTGACGACGACGAGGTGCGCGCCGCGTTGGCCGCCCGCGACATCGGCGCGCTCTACCGCCTCCTGCGGCGGGTCGGGGTGAGCCAGCGCCAGATCGCGCAGCTGACCGGCCAGTCTCAGTCCGAGGTCAGCGAGATCATCCTCAAGGGCCGCCAGGTACTGAACGTGCGGGTACTCGAACGCATCGCCGACGGGCTTGGCATACCCCGAGCGCGGATGGGCCTGAGCTACGGTGAGGACGCACCTTCCGCCGAGAAGGAGGTGGACGAGGACGTGAAGCGCCGTATCATGATTGCCGCCAGCATGGCGACGGCTCTGCACGAGGCAATACAAGCCCTCAGCGAGCCCCTCCAGCTCCCCCTGCCCACGAACGACGAGCTGCCCACGAGCCTGGACATGTCTCATGTGCACGCCGTCCGAACGGCCACCACACAGCTAGTCAGGATGGTCCGCTACCACGGCGGGCAAGGGGGCCTGCTCAGCTCCGCCGCCACCCTCTACACCCGGTGGATGCAGGTCCCCGCGACAGATGTCGTCAAAGCACAGCTAGCCGCCGCGCTAGCCGAGCTGCACACCGATGCGTGATTTTCCTGTTATGACTCCGGTGG
>JBOHFY010000220.1:0-2688 GCA_050699895.1 Pseudonocardiaceae bacterium | reverse complement strand
TGGACCGACCGGCTCACCGACTACAAGACCTACCAGGCCAAGTGCTACCGGGTGGACGCGGTCCCTGGCGCGGAGAACCAGTACATCGCCTACATCGCTTATGACATCGACCTGTTCGAGGAAGGGTCGATCGCCAACCTCACCTCCTCGATTATCGGGAATGTGTTCGGGTTCAAGGCGCTCAAGGCGCTGCGGCTGGAGGACATGCGGATCCCGCTGCACTACGTCAAGACCTTCCAGGGCCCCGCGCACGGGATCATCACCGAGCGGGAGTACCTGGACAAGTACGGCAGGCCGCTGCTCGGCGCCACCACCAAACCCAAGCTGGGCCTGTCCGCCCGCAACTACGGCCGCGTCGTCTACGAGGCGCTGCGCGGCGGGCTGGACTTCACCAAGGACGACGAGAACATCAACTCCCAGCCGTTCATGCGCTGGCGGGACCGGTACCTCTACTCGATGGAGGGGGTCAACCGCGCGTCGGCGGCCACCGGTGAGGTCAAGGGCCACTACCTCAACGTCACCGCGGCCACCATGGAGGATATGTACGAGCGGGTGGCGTTCGCCAAGCAGCTCGGCAGCGTCATCATCATGATCGACCTCACCATCGGCTTCACCGCGATCCAGTCGATGGCGAAGTGGGCCCGGGCCAACAGCCTGATCCTGCACCTGCACCGGGCCGGGTACGCCACCTACGCCCGGCAGAAGAACCACGGGGTGAACTTCCGGGTGCTGGCCAAGTGGATGCGCCTGGCCGGGGTGGACCACATCCACGCCGGCACGGTGGTCGGCAAGCTGGAGGGCGACCCGAACGCGATCATGGGCTACTACGACACGCTGCGGCTGGGCAAGGTGGCCGCGAACCCGGTCCGCGGCCTGTATTTCGACCAGGAATGGGGCTCGATGCCGGGCGTGATGCCAGTGGCCTCGGGCGGCATCCACGCTGGTCAGATGCATGACCTGCTGCATTACCTGGGCGAGGACGTGGTGCTGCAGTTCGGCGGCGGCACGATCGGCCACCCGATGGGCATCAGCGCGGGCGCGACCGCCAACCGGGTCGCTCTGGAATCGGTGATCAAGGCCCGGAACGAGGGGCGCGACTATCGCAAGGAGGGTGAGGACATCCTCAAGGCGGCCGCCAAGAAGAGCCGTGAGCTCGACGTCGCGCTGACCACCTGGGGCGACATCTCGTTCAACTACGAGTCGACCGACGTGCCTGACGTGGTCGAGACGCCGACGTCCATCTAGTTGCGGATCTGAGTAGGAGCCGACGATGCGCATTACTCAAGGGACCTTCTCCTTCCTGCCCGACCTCACCGACGCCGAGATCACCGCGCAGATCCAGTACGCGCTGGACAACAAGTGGCCCTGCTCGGTGGAGTTCACCGACGACCCGCACCCCCGCAACGTCTACTGGGAGATGTGGGGACTGCCGATGTTCGACCTCGCCGACGCCGCTGGCGTGCTCGCCGAGGTCAACGCCTGCCGCAAGGCCAAGCCGGAGCACTACATCAAGGTCAACGCCTACAACGCGAACTACGGCAAGCAGACCGTCGCGCTGTCGTTCATCGTGGCGCGACCCACTGACGAGCCTGGCTTCCGGCTCGACCGGCAGGAGGCTGGCGACCGCAGCATCCGCTACACCATGCACGCCTACGCCGCCGACGCGCCGCACGGCCGTCGGTACAACGGGCAGCAATGACCAGAAACAACCGCCCGCCCGGTACCGAGCCACCCGCTCGCATAGGATTCGGCATGTCCCCGCCCGGCCGCGATCCGGCCGGGTCGGGGGCACCCGAGGAGGCCGAGCGCGCGGCCGAGACGCTACCGGCGGATGCCCGGGTCAATCTCGCCAAGGAACGCGAAGCCACCGGCATTGATGAGGTCTTCGACTCCCTGGACGCCGACCTGGTCGGTCTCGCCCCGGTCAAGACCAGAATCCGCGAGATCGCCGCGTTGCTGCTGGTCGACCGGGCCCGCGCCCGATTCGGCCTGTCCACCTCCCGGCCCAACCTGCACATGAGCTTCACTGGCAGCCCGGGCACCGGCAAGACCACCGTGGCGATGCGGATGGCCAACATGCTGCACCGGCTGGGCTACCTGCGCCGAGGGCACCTGGTTTCGGTGACCCGCGACGACCTGGTCGGCCAGTACGTCGGGCACACCGCGCCCAAGACGAAGGAGGTCCTCAAACGGGCGATGGGCGGGCTGCTGTTCATTGACGAGGCCTACTACCTGTACCGCGCGGACAACGAGCGTGACTACGGGCAAGAATCCATCGAGATCCTGCTGCAGGTGATGGAAAACCAGCGCGAAGACCTCGTGGTGATCGTCGCCGGCTACAAGGACCGGATGGATTCTTTCTTCGTGTCCAACCCCGGGATGAGCTCCCGGATCGCGCACCACGTCGATTTCCCCGATTACACGCTCGACGAGTTGGAAGACATCGGGAAGCTCATGGTCACGGCCGAGGGCTACAGCTTCACCCCGGAGGCCCAGGAAACCTTCCGGAAATACCTGGCTCGCCGCATGGACCAACCGCGCTTCGCCAACGCCCGCAGCGTCCGCAACGCGATCGAGCGGTCCCGGTTGCGCCACGCCAGCCGCCTCATGGAGGCGGACCGCCCAGTGAACAAAGCCGAACTCACCACCCTAGCCACGGAGGATCTCCTAAGCAGCCGAGTCTTCACC
>JBOHFY010000219.1:0-6210 GCA_050699895.1 Pseudonocardiaceae bacterium | reverse complement strand
GGTGCGCACCGCGGCCTCCGCGTCAGGCACGTCGACGTGCACCGCGGCGACCGCCGACGCCGGTACCGCGCCGGTGATCGTGACGGCGGCATCGTCGAGATCGGGGCGCAACCGCACCCGCTCGACGTCGGCGGCCACCACGACCCGCCGGGGAATCGCCGCCGGGTCGCCATCCAGCTCGGCGGCCAGCAGCCGCAGCGAGGCCCGGGCCGCCTGGTTCATCGCCGCGTATTCCAGCTCCTCGGTGTCCCCGGCGGCGTAGGACTCGCGAAACATCGGAGTGAGCGCGAAGGCGGTGCCGGAGACGGGGAGCAGCTCCCCGGACTCGACGAGCACCCGCAACATCGCGAGCGTGGCGGGGATGTAAACCCTCATCCGCGAAATGGCCCCTTACCTGCGAGAACATCAGACACCACGGCTCGGCCTAGACTAGGTCGCCATCTCCCACCGCTGGGGGCGCGCTACCCCTGGAACGCGCTCAGGCGGCACCAGATACCGAAGTAAGCCGATTGTGCACAATCCGGCGAAAGTCGGTGCCGACACCCCCGCGCATCACCCATACTTCCCGGCACCGGATCGTTGCCCCTCCTCCGATCCGGCGCCCACGGTCCCTGGCGCCGCCGCCAAGGACCGCCCCCACACACGGCGTCTTCGGCCCCGCCGTTGATCGGTCGCGCGCGTCGGCGCGTGGCCCGGAGACGAGGAGGGCTCGTTGACCGCGAGCATCGCTGAGCCATATCCTGAGCTGCCGCCCCAGACAGCTCCCCAGATAGTCCACCGGCCGGTACTGCGCCGGTTGGTGGACATCCTGCCGGCCACGCCGGCAGCGCCACCCGAGCCGCCACTCACGACGCTACCGGTCCCTGATCCCGCGGCGGCTGTCCTCGCTGAGCGGGTGCTGCGGGCCGCGGTGGAGATCCTCAGTGGCCGGCGACCGGCCCAGCAGCTGTCCGCGGTGCTGGGCCCAGACCTGCTGACCTACCTGGTGTCGCTGCAGGGGGCGGTGGGGCACCTGGAGCCGAGGGTGCGCAGAGTGCTCGCTGCGCAGCACGCCGCCAACGCGCTGGAGGCGGTCGCGCTGGTGACGCTGAGCACCGGGGTTCGGGCGCTGGCCGCCCGCTTTGACAAGCAGGGCGACCGGTGGCGGTGCACCGCGCTGGAGCTGCGCCTGACCACCGGGGACAGGAGGGCACGCCGACGGTGACTGTGGCGAAGTGACGTCCACCTCTCGCCATTTCTCAGCAGCGTATGAGCGTTGTAGGCTCAGCGTATGAGCGGCAAGAAGGAACGGATCACCGTGAGCCTAGATCCCGACATCGCCGCGGAGCTGAAGACCGCCGCCGCACGCGCCGGGGCGGCCAGCGTGTCGGAGTATGTCGAAGGCGCCCTGGACGCCCGGATGGTCCGCGAGCAGTGGCTGGCTCGCTGGCATGCCGCAGCTGGGGAAGTCGATCCCGAGGCGTTGGCTTACGCCCGTCGTGCCCTGCTCGGTGAGCGGGCCGAGCAGCAGCCGCGGGCGTCGTGAGCGGCAGGGTCCTGACCTCTTCCGCCATCGTTGATATCGCCACCGACCGCTCCGTATACGGCCGGGCGTTCTTGGTGGCCGCCGTCGAACTGGGAATGACTTTCCCGACTCCCTCGACCGCACTGCTGCAGGCATGGGCTGCCGTCCCGCCGCAGGCGCGGGCGCTGCTGGAGCTGTTCCTGGACGCCCCGGCGATCGTCGTCGAGGACCTCGGTGCGTCGGTGGCTGGCCGGGCTGGCGTGCGCGCCCACCCGGCCCAGGAGACCGGGCGCTTCGATGTGGCCGCCGCCCACGCGGTGGATGTGGCGATCGCACGCGGGTTGGCCATCCTGACCGCGGAACCTGGCCCGCTGCGCGCGATCGACCCGGATGTGGAGATTGAGGAGCTGCCCGCATCATAGGGGGCCCGCCCTCTGGGGCCGAGTCACCGTACACCGCAGCCGCAACCCGCGTGTCGGCGAGGAGGCGGTAGTGCCCGGGGTGAGTGACCCGTTCGGGTCAGCCCGGTGATCTGCCCGCGCGAGCGTCCGCTCGATACACTGCTCGCTGGCATCCGATGGCGCTTGCCGAGCTGGTATGAGACACGCCATGCCGCCGCGGTGGCGAGCAACAGCTACCCGAGGGGGACAAGTCCATGAATTACTACCCGCTGTTGATCGCGCTCGGTCTGCTGTTCCTGGCAGGAAGTTTCCTGGTGACGCACTCAACGGGGCGTACCGCCCTGGTCGTCTTGTCGTGCGTCGCGTTCCTCGTAGCCGCGATCGTGACTGTCGTCGGGCCTAGCCCGCTAGCTTGAGCACGATCTGGCCGTCCTCCTCCCACACCGGGTAGGTCCGGAGGGCGTAGTCCCCCGTGGAGCACGATCCGTCGGCCAGGGCGAAGGCGTGGCCGTGCAGGGGACAGAGCACCTGGCGCCGGTCGATCTGCCCGTCGGCGAGCGGGCCGCCCGCGTGCGGGCACACCGCGCCGAGCGCCCACAGCTCGCGGGCCCGGGTCCGGAACACCGCGACCTGTTCGCCGTCGACGGCGAAGGCTCGGCCCTCGCCGAGGGGGATCTGCTCGATCGGGCCGAGCCGATACCCGCCGCCGGCCCAGGCGGTCACCGGAGGGGCACCTGGGGCACCGGGACCAGTGGCAGTGGGATCAGCGGCAGCGCGTCGGCGAACTGGCCGCTGGTGACCGGGTCGCGGCCCTCCAGCCAGGGATCGCGGTAGGCGTCCAGCGACTCCCGCATCCGGGCCGTCAACCCGGCCACGACGCCGTCCCGATCATCTACCAGGATCGCCTTCAGCTCGTCGATGCCGATCCGCGGCACGAAGTCGTAGGTGCGCTCCAGCCACCGCGCGTTCTCCCGGTAGAACTGCATGAACACCCCGGCCAGCCCCGTCGCCTCGTCGTGGCTGGCCACCCGGGCCAGCACGTCGCCCTTGCGGACCGACGCTCCAGCGGCACCCCCCACGTAGAGGTCCCACTGGCCCTCGCCGACCGCCACCAGGCCGAGGTCCTTGACCAGCGCCTCGGAACAGTTGCGCGGGCACCCGGCGACGGCCAGCTTCAGCTTCGCCGGGCTCTCCAGGCCCTGGTATCGCTCCTCCAGGTCGATGCCCAACCGGGTGGAGTCGCCCAGGCCGAAACGGCAGAATTCGGTGCCGACGCAGGTCTTCACGGTGCGGAAGCTCTTGCCGTAGGCGTAGCCCGAGGGCATGTCGAGGTCGGCCCACACGGCCGGCAGGTCCTCCTTGCGCACGCCGAGCAGGTCGATCCGCTGGCCACCGGTAATTTTGATCATCGGGATGGCGTAGCGGTCCGCGACGCCGGCGATGCGGCGTAGCTGGTCGGCATTGGTGACCCCACCGGAGATCCGCGGGACCACCGAGAACGTGCCGTCCCGCTGAATGTTGGCGTGGACCCGGTCGTTGATGAACCGGGCGTCCCGCTCGTCGACGTACCGCCGGCCCCAGAGCATCCGCAGCAGCGAGGCGAGCGCCATCTTGCTGGCGGCGTCCTCACCGTCGGGGGCCAGCTCGGCGAACACCGCCGAGACCGACCGCAGCCCGCGGCGCCGGATCTCGGCGATCAGCTCCGGCTTCTCCAGCGGGATCGCCGGGACGTACCACCGCGCGCTCGCATCGTCAGCCACCGCACCGCCGGCGGCCCATTCCACGATGTCGCGGACCAGTCCTTTGCAGGCACCGCAGCCCTTGCCGGCGCGGGTCGCGGCCATCACACCGGCGGCGCTGGTGGTGCCGGCCTGGACGCAACCGACCAGGTCGCCCTTGCGCACGCCGTTGCAGTTGCAGACCTGGACACTGGCGTCCATCTCGGCCGCGCCCTGCTGGCCATCCGGCGCGGCCAGCTCGAACAGCAGCTCGACCCGTTCCTCGGGCAGCGGCAGCGCCCGGTCGAACGCCTGGGTGAGGAACGCGACCTTGCCGGTGTCACCGAGCAGGGTGGCCCCCACCAGCTTGCCGTCGCGCACGACGACGCTCTTGTAGACCCCTCGGCGCGGCTCGGAGAATCGGACGAACTCGTCGTCGTCGCGTTCGGGGTGCTTGATACCCAGTGAGGCCACGTCCACCCCGGCCACCTTGAGCTTGGTGGCGTTGCGCGAGCCGTGGTAGGCGGCGTGCGGGTCGGCGCCAGTGATGTGGTCGGCCAGCACCCTGGCCTGCTCCCACAGCGGCGCGACCAACCCGTACACCGCACCGCGGTGCTGGGCGCACTCACCGACGGCGTAGACGTCCGGGTCGTCCAGGGTGCGCAGCTGGTCGTCGGCGACGATCGCCCGCTCGACGGTGAGGCCGGAGACCACCCCGAGCCCGACGTTGGGCCGGGTGCCGGCGGTGACCACGACCATGTCGCAGTCGATCGCGCGGCCATCAGCGAACACCACCCCGGTCACCGAGCCGGTGCCGCGGATGGCGGTGGTGCGCGCCCCGGTGTGCACGGTGATGCCCAGCCGCTCGACGATGCGGCGCAGGATGGCGCCGGCCTCGTCGTCGAGCTGCTGGTTCATCAGCACCGGCCCGGACTGCACGACGTGCACCGTGAGCCCCTGGCGTTGCAGGCCATAAGCGGCCTCCAACCCCAGCAACCCGCCGCCGATCACCACGGCGCGGCGCCGCCCCACGGCGTAACCGATCATCGCGGTGGTGTCGTCCAGGGTGCGGAAGCCGAAGACACCCGGGGTGAGGGTGCGGTCGTCCACCCACATGCCCTCCATCGGCGGGAAGAACGTCCGGCTACCGGTGGCGATGATCAGCTTGTCGTACCGCACGATCGAGCCGTCGTCGGCGAACACGACCCGGGCGAACCGGTCGATCCGCACCACCCGCACCCCGGCCCGCAGGGTGATCCCGTTCTCGCCGTACCAGCTCAGCGGGTTGAGGAAGATCTCCTCGGGGTCGGACCCGCCGTCGGCCAGCACGCTAGAGAGCATGATCCGGTTGTAGTTCCCGTACGGCTCCTCGCCGAACATCGTGATCCGGAACTGCTCGCCGCCCTTGCGAGCCAGGATCTCCTCCACGACCCGGGCGCCGGCCATCCCGTTGCCGATCACCACCAGCTCGCGGCGCGGCGCGGGCTCCGAGTGGGAAAGCGACATCTCAGACCTCCACCAGGCCGAGATCGACCACGACGGACCCGGTGAGCCCCTCCGGCGCGGCCAGGTGCAGCTCGAGCGTCGTCTCGTCCTCCAGGTTCTCGACCACGCGCAGCGCGACGTGCGTGCCGGCCCGGGCGCCGATCGGGAAGTAACGCATGGGCGCCCCGTCCCCGACCAGCACCACGGTGATCAGCTCGTCGGTGCTGTTGCCGCCCCGGAAGTACAGCGGCTGGGTGATCACGCCCGGCGGTACCCGGTAGCTGAGGTCGGGGTGGATGGGCACGACCTTGTCCATGCCCTGGCCCTCGAACGGGTAGATCCCCTGCAGGAAACGGGTGGTGCTGTGCATGCCGGTCACCCGATCAGCATCGCCGACGGCTGTTACTGCCCGGTTGACGCACCATTACGCGCCATCGCGGAACTGCGCGTATCGAGCGTGCCCAGTGTCAGTGATCGTGACCCGTTGTCGCCCGGTCAGGTCCAGGTCGGCCAACGCCAGCAACCCGGTGTCGGCCAGCCCGGCGAACGGCTCGGCCAGATAGTCCGATGTGCGCTTGCCGTGATCAGCGCAGGCAGGACAGGCACATCCAGCCGGGTGGCTCGTCATACAGGCCGGTGCCCCTGACCAGCCGCTGCCCACAGCGGGCGACGTACGCCCCATCGGGGTGCTCGGCGTCCTCGTCGATGGCGTGGGATTGCCAGTCCCGTGAGGACACGCCCCAGCGCGGGGCGCCACCCACCGGCTGCCCCTCTCGCGTACTGGGCAGGGCGGCCGGGTGCTCGCTCATCGGAGCCACTCCCCGAGGACATCGAACAGGGCCCTCGCGGCAGCCTCATCCACGATGATGACGCACGCGCCGGTGACATGCACGTCGAACACAATCTCGGCGACGTCCCGCCCATCCTGCCTGTCCCGGTTCACCTGTTTCTCCACCACGAGGTTCACGAAGCCCCTCGGGCCCCTGTGCAGCGCGCAGGTGACGGGAATCGCCCTGCGGTGAGGGCGGCGAGCCCCCGGGGTCGCGCCATCAGCCATGGTCGGCCTCATTTTCTCTCGGACAGGCGCCGGGATCGTGTCCCA
>JBOHFY010000218.1:0-10751 GCA_050699895.1 Pseudonocardiaceae bacterium | reverse complement strand
GACCGGGCCCGGTCGGTGTCCACCACGCCGTGGGCGTCGAGGAGCTGGTCGATGCTGACCTCGTCGATCACCTGGTCGTGCTTGGCGCGCAGTTCCAGGATCCGGATGCGCAGCTCGGGGTTCGCGGCGATCGGCTGCACCGCGCCGTCCAGCAAGGCCTGCAGGGCAGCTGCGGTATCGGGCATTCCGTCGGCCAGGGGCGCGGCGGCGATGGCCTTCGCCTGGTCGTCGGGATCGACCGCCGCGACCAGGGCGCGGATGATGTCGCGCACCGGCTGGCTCGCCACGCCGTCCAGCTCGGACCGTTCCGCCGGGGTCAGGGTGAGCTCGAGCTTGGCCAGCCGGGAGGCCAGCGTTGCCGTCTCGTCCTCGGTGAGGGTGAGGGCGGCGGCCTTGTCGAGCAGCTTCTTCAGCGAGGCGGACCGGACGCGCTCCAGGGGCGCGGCATCAATGAAGGTGTGCTCGGTGACGCCAACCGCGTCGACGATAACGAACCGGTTCTTCGTGTTGGCATCCGGGGTGACGGCTTGGAAGTCGGTATCGGGCAGGGTGCGGGAACCGCGGCCCTTCATCTGCTCGAAGTACGACCCGGACCGGACGTCACGCATGAAGAACACGCATTCCAGCGGCTTGACGTCAGTACCGGTAGCGATCATATCGACGGTCACCGCGATTCGCAGGCTCGGCGAGGTACGGAAGGCCTGGAGCAGCACCTTCGGATCGCGCGCGCTGTAGGTGATTTTGGCGGCGAAGTCGTTACCCCGGCCGAACACCTCGCGAACAGTGGTGACGATTTCCTCCGCGTGGTTGTCGTCCTTGGCGAAGATCAGCGTCTTCGGCACGGTCGAACGCCCGGGGAAGATCTCGGTGAACAACCGGTCCCGGAAGGTCTCCAGCACCAGCCGGATCTGCGAGCGTGCCGTGACGGATCGGTCGAGCTGGGTGGTGGTGTAGGTCAGGTCATCCTCCAGGGTCTCGTAGCGCTGGACGCGGGTGCGGCGGTCGACTTTAGGCACCACGATGCCGGCGTCGATTCTCGAGCCCCGTGCCGTGATCTCCGTGCTGATCCGGTATACGTCGAAGTCGACATTGACGTTGTCGGCGACGGACTGGGGATAGGTGTACTCCGAGACCAGGTTCTGCTGGAAGAACGCGAAAGTCTGCTTCACCGGCGTCGCGGTGAGGCCGACGATGTGCGCGTCGAAATACTCCAGCACGCCACGCCAGACTCCGTAAATGGAGCGGTGCGCTTCGTCGACGATCACGAGGTCGAACGCCTCCGGCGGCAGCTCCGCGCGGTATCTCACCTCGACCGGGGCATCGGGAATGAAACCGTCCAAGCCGGGGTCATCCGCGTCGGATACCTGCTCCCCGCGCAGCGCGGCATGGACGCGCTGGATGGTGGAGATGATCACATCGGACGAGGTCACCATCCCGGCGCTGGTGAGTTTGTCGACGTTGTAGAGCTGGGTGAAGCGCCGGCCGTCGTCGGGCGTGGCGTAGTTCTGGAACTCCCACAGGGTCTGGTCGCCGAGGTTGTTGCGGTCGACCAGGAAAAGGATGCGGCTGAACCCGCCGTGCTTGAGGAGCCGGTAAGACTCCGTGACGGCGGTGAATGTCTTGCCGGCGCCGGTGGCCATCTGAACCAGAGAACGCCCGAAGCGCTGCTCGGCTAGCGACCGCTCGATGCCCGTGACCGCCTCGATCTGCGCTGGCCGCAAGCCCTCGACGAGCAGTTCGGGCATGGCGCGGACCTTGCCCCGCCAGGTGGCCGCACCGGGGTCGGCCTCGGCGCCACGAAGCGTGCGGGCGAGAGCCCTGGGCTGGGGGAACGCGAAGATCCGGCGCGCCCTCGGCTCGGGGTCGTACCCGTTGGTGAAATGAGTCTCCGATCCCGACGCTTCGAAAACGAACGGCAACTGGCCCTCGACCGTTAACGCCCGGCGCCGTACCTCGGCGGGAAGCCCCTGCGCATACTTGGCCGACTGCCACTCGACGCCGGACAGCGTGGTTCCCACGGGCTTCGCCTCGATCACACCGACCGCCCGCTTGTCGACATAAAGCAGGTAATCGGCCCGGCCGTGCCCCGGTGCCATGATCGTCTCTCGGACGGCGACACCGTCACCCGCGAACAGGTTGAGCTGCCCGCGGTCCTGGACCAGCCACCCGGCCGCCGCCAACTGGTGGTCGATCAGCACCCGGGCGTGCTGCTCCGCCGCCAGCCTCGGGTGCCCGTCCACAGTGTCCATATCTCCGAGACAGCGTAGGCGTTACGGCAGGCACGGGCATCTGCTGCTCTTGAGTCGCCGCTCCGTCGCGACTACTTGGACCGCAGGTTGCGCTTCGGGTTGTTGTTTTAGTTATAGGATAGGTAACATGACGAGTATGGACGAGGAGCGGGAGGTCTACCCGAACGCCCCGATGCAGGTGACCGACGAGCTGCACCAGCAGAGCCGATACGCCGAGTGGAACGCCCGTACGAACACTCGGGGCCGGGCGAGCACTCAACAGATGCTCGACGAGCTGGCCGCCCTCGGGTTCGCTTGGAGAGACGTCGCCAAGCTGGTGGGTGTCAGCGTGGCTGCCATCCAGAAGTGGCGACGGGGCGAGGGGGTGACGGGTGCGAACCGCCAGAAAGTGGCAAGCCTGCTCGCCGCATGCGACCTCGCGTGCGAGCACTGTGGCATTCAGGAGGTCGCCTCCTGGTTCGAGATGCCTCTGCGGCTTGGGGTACCGGTGACGCCGGTTGACCTCTGGGCCTGTGGCCGGTCGGATCTGGTCTTGAACTTCGCCAGCGGCCACGCCGACTCCGAGCAGGTTCTCACCGGCTGGGATTCGCGATGGCGGGACCGGTACCGATCAGACTTCGACGTCTTCCGCGGCGCTGACGGGCAACTGTCGATCCGCCCGGAGGACAGTGCGCTGGCAGATGCGCATCGCCCTCCGTCAGTTCCGGTAGTCGGCGAGAACAGGCAGCGGATCGACTAGGCGGCTAGGGTTGACCAAGTCGGTGTGGTCGAGTCAGATGTGGTGCTCATGTGCCGCGTCTGTTCGCGGTCAGTTCGGGGTGATCACGGTTTGTGTGCCATCAACGACACAGGATGTCGTTGATGGCACACAAACTACGATCATGAGCGGGTCAGCCCGATCGGCCGGTCCGCAGTGGGTGTTCACCGCCAGACAGTGCGCCGTTGCTCACCAGTCTGCGAGACCTGCGGTGGTGTGACCGGTGCTCGCACGCCCGTGTCGGGCCGCTCTGCGTGGGCCAGCACCGGAAGCCCACCATCACACGTCTTGCCGGGCTGGGGTACACCCGTGAGGACCTTGTGCCGGCGTCGTCGACCCCATTGCCGATCTGATCACAGTGGGGAGGCTGCGTCGGGGTTGACCCACACCACGCGGGCGGTGATGGTCGGGTGGTGGCTGAAGATATGTGTCGCGAGTTCCAGCGAGGACAGGTTGATACTGCTGCCATCCTCGACGCTGACGATCTCGACGTGGTCTTCGAAGGCCATACCCCACGCCGCGATCTCGCCGTTCACCCGCTCGCCGAACTCCGCCACCAGGGCGAACAGGCGAGGTGCCTCGTTGGCCACCAGCTCGTCCACCAACGCGGCGAACGTTGCCTCATCACACAGCGGTGGGAGCGTCGAGATGTCCTCTTCAGGCGTGTCGTCACCCCCGTCGTGACACGACTCGTCTGCCCGTACCGGCGTCTCAATCATGGATATCTCCATCCCTGAGCATCGTTCTGGCCAGCGGCGGCATAGGCTGTTTCCGATCTTGACCGCCGCTGGGCGGTGCCTGAAGTCGTGATGTAGAGAGTAAATTTGAACTCTACATCACGCTAGACATCCGATCGGGTGATCTCGGTCGCGCTCTCCTGCGGATCGCCAGTCGCGCGAGGCGTCGGCGGTGCGCGAGGCAGACTGTCGCCTGGCGTGCGGCGAGACCTCAGGAGGTAGTGGTGACCGAGACGTCAAGCCCCACGGTGTGGCGGCGGTGGTTGGCGTTCGAGCTCGCGCGGCTGCGGCAGGAGGCAGGGCTCGATCAGAAGGAGGTGGCCAAGGCCCTGCGGTGCACGGTGGGCAAGGTGTCCTACTACGAGACCGCCGAGCGACCGGTCGTGGTGCGTGATCTCGACGAGGTCCTGCTCCCGCTGTACAACGTGCCCGAAGAGCACTGGCCGCGGTATCTGCAAGCCGCCAAGGACTCGCGGCAGAAGGGTTGGTGGGAACGCTACGACGCGAACACCTTGCCGAGCTGGTTCTCCCTGTTCGTTGGCCTGGAGCAGGGCGCATCGCGGATCCGCAGCTACGAAGCCCAGCTCATCCCCGGTCTGTTGCAGACCAAGCAGTACGCCGAGGCCGTCGCTCGGCGAGGTACCGCCGAACGCGCCGAACCGGAGATCGCCCGCCACGTCGAGCTGCGGGTGACACGGCAGGCGGTGCTGCACCGCGAGCCCGATCCACTGCGGCTGTGGGCGGTCCTGGACGAAGCCGTCCTGCGCCGCGTTGTGGGCAATCTCACCGTGATGAAAGATCAGCTCCTGTATCTCGCCGAGATGGCACGCCATCCGAAGATCACCGTGCAGGTCGTGCCCTACGCCAATGGCGCGCATCCCGGCATGGTGGGCCGCTTCCAGATCCTCGACTTCCCGTGGGCCACCGATCCGGGTGTGGCCTACATCGAGCACCAGTCCGGAGCGCTCTACCTCGAAGAACCCCAGGAGATAGAGTTACATACCGTGGCCTTCGAGCACACCTGCGTCCTCGCCCTGTCGCCGGACGACTCGGCGACCATGATCCGAGACGTTGCCGAGGAGTACTCATGACCAGCCCCCACCGCCCGGACGCTGTGCCTGGCCTGGACAACGCACCCTGGCGCAAGTCCAGCTTCAGCGGTCACCAAGGTTCCTGTGTGGAGGCCGCGCCACTAGCGGATGGCAGCATCGCGGTCCGCAACAGCAACCACCCGCAGGCCGGTGTCGTGCTCTGCACCCGCGCTGAGATGGACGCCTGGATCAAGGGCGTCAAAGCCGGCGAGTTCGACGACCTTGGGTAACCACTCGTACGAGCCGTGACTACAGACTGGAGTGCCCGAAAAGAGACGGTCCCGGTTGCCCGGGGCCATCGGGCCAGGGCTACTCACGCTGGCGGGGTGCGCCTCAGCGTACGCAGTGCCAGCCGGGCACCCCCGCAGGGGTACTCACGGTGACTAACCGCGGCTCGCTGTCGTGGAGTCTTGCCGGAGTCTGCGACGATGGCTTAGACAAGGCTGCTCGACTCTGGGAGGGCTGATGGCGCGCGCCGATCTGCTCCTTGCCCTGGTCAAGTCCGGGGTGGGAGGCGACGACCTGGCCTTTCGTCGTGCCGCGGAGGCGTTGATCGCGGAAGAGGAGAGCAAGAAGCACGGGGTGCTGGCCTCCCAGTTGGCCGATGCGTTGACCCGGAGACGGTCCGCAGCGGGGGCCAACGTCACGACGCTCGCTCGTAGCGATGCTGCCGCCGCGTTGTTCCATGAGCGAGAGCCCGAACGACGGGTTACGGACCTGGTTCTGCCGACAGTGGTGCGACAGGCCGTCAACGAACTCGTCGAAGAGCATCATCGCCGTGACTTGCTGCGCAGCCATGGCGTCGAACCACGGCACCGTCTGCTGTTCGTCGGCCCGCCAGGAGGCGGAAAGACATCGCTCGCCGAGGCGATCGCCACGGAACTGGCCGTGCCGCTGCTGAGCGTCCGGTACGAGGGATTGATCGGGAGTTTCCTCGGCGAGACCGCGTCACGGATGGAGACTTTGTTCGCCGCCGTGCGGATCCGCCCCAGCGTGCTGTTCTTCGACGAGTTCGATGCCGTCGCTAAAGAGCGTGGTGACACCCACGAGACCGGGGAGATCAAACGAGTCGTCAGTTCCCTGCTGCTCCAGGTGGACAAGCTTCCCAGCCACGTCATCGTCATCGCCGCTACCAACCACGCCGAGCTCCTGGACCGGGCCGTGTGGCGCCGAATGCAACTGCGACTAGAGCTGCCGCACCCGACTCGAGCGGGCAAGATCGAGTGGCTCAACGCGTGGTCGGCGCGAACCGGAGTTGGCCTGGGCCTCGCGCCGCGCACGATCGCGGACCGCCTCAGCGATGTCAGCTACGCTGAGCTCGAAGAGTTCGCCCTCGACGTCCAGCGCAGATCCATTCTGTCCGGCCCCGAACCGGACACCCGGGAGGTCACCCAGCGGGTCCTGCAGCAGTGGTCGGCACGGGCGAACGCAGAGACCGAATGAGCTCAGGAACGAACGAGGTCTCACCGGCGCGGCCTGTTCTCCTCGGCGTAGTTTCTCTGCCACGAGCGATACCTCCGCGCCGCAGTGGGCCAGGACGGGTCGCGTTTCGGAACACAGAGCAGCGCATCGCCCGCCTGGACGCGCGGTTCGACGAGGCGATGGAGGCGTTCCAGACACAGGTCCAGCTTGCCGAGTCAATCCATGCCGCAGACCCGCAGCTGGTCCTCGTGTTCGAAGCGATTGACGAACAGATAGACCTCGCCCAGGTCGCTCACGATCTGGGTCTAGAGATCCTTGTCCAATCCGAAGGGGAAATCGAACCGACCGAAGAGTACGTCCTGAAATCGGAGAAGTCGCGTCCGTTCATCAAATCCTGCCTCCACGCGATCTGCGTTAATCAGCGGACCTTCGATCGGCTCTTACTCCTGTGGGGCGCCTGGAAACGTGATCGTGCCCTCGACTGCGGTCTCTCCACATTGCGTGACCTGTTCGCTCACCTCGGCGATGTCCGTCCCTGGGGGCCGCAGGACCGGCTCAAGATGATTGACTGGGATGAGTACTTTGCTGGCCAGATCACCGACTACCCCCATGCTATCGAGGTCGAGCTCTGGTATCGCCGCTCGCCTCAGGCTCGCACCGACTCTCAGCGCGATGTCACCATTCTGCTCCGACAGGCAGGCGGCCAAGTTCTCGTCGGAGATCATCGACCAGATCGGCTACCACGGACTCAAGTGCACCGTGCCCACGAGCGTGCTCGTTGATTTGGCCAACCGGCGATTCGATGCCGTCCAGGTGGTCAAGTCAGCCAATGTGATGTACCTGCGTGTCACCGGCCAAGGTGTCCCCACACCCGGACCCGTCACGGATACCGACGTCGACGTTGACGCCCCGCTCCCCGATCTGCCACCGGTCGTATGCCTGCTGGATGGTGTCCCCGCCGCGAACCATCCCCTCCTGGATGGCCGAGTCGTAGTCCACGACCCGGACGACCTGGCTAGCGAATCAACCGTGGACGAACGCAAGCACGGGACGTGGATGTCGTCGGTCGCCGTCTGGGGTGACCGCAGCTCGGGCGAGGCTCCGGCGTCACGGCAGGTGCTCGTGCGCCCCATACTCACCCCGTCGCCAGAGACGACCCGGCGCAGCGAGGAACTACCTGCGGACGAACTGACCCCTGATCTCATGTGGCGGGTGTTCCGCGAGCTATTTGACTCCGATGACGGCGCGAGCCCTGCTGCTCCGCAGGTTGCGATCGTGAACCTGTCCGTCGGCGACCCCGCGACGCCATTCGACTGCATCCTGTCATCCTGGGCGCGGATGATCGACTGGCTCAGCTACAAGTACGGAGTTCTCGTTGTCGTCTCCGCTGGTAACCACTGCCGCGTGCCGCTGACACCTTCGAACAGTGACGAGCTGGTCGCGCTCACCGGAGACAACCGCAGGCAGGCCGTGCTCGAGGCCCAGCAACGTGACCAGAACCAGAGACGCTTACTCGCGCCCGCAGAATCGATCAATGCGATCACTGTAGGCGCTGTACACGCCGACTCCTCCAACGCCGGCCCCGTGGGGTACACGGCTGACCCGACTGACGGGCTCGCCAGTATCAGCCCGATCACGGCCCTCGGTACCGGCTACCGACGCAGCGTGAAGCCCGATCTAGCCACAGATGGCGGTCGCGTCATGTTTCGCTGGCCCGCGGTTCCCACGGACTCGGTTAGCTTCACCAGCGGATCACCCTTGGGTCCAGGGATCAAGGTCGCCTCGCCCGGTACCAACAGGGAGACATTCACCGCCGGTACAAGTCCTGCCGCCGCCCTGATCACCCGGCAAGCCGCCAGACTTCACGATCTACTCGATGAGATCACCGCTGGCGTCCTTGTCACACGCCGCCAACGCGCCGTAGCGATCAAGGCACTGCTCGTCCACGGAACCGGTGAACTCGCCGACTTCAGCAGCGCCACATTGCGCATCGAGCAAGCGGTGGGCAACGGTGTCCTCGTCAGGGACTTCTCCCAAGGCTGCGCCAGCAACGAAGCCGTCCTGCTCTTCATCGGCACGATCGGTGCAGTCAAGGAGCAAGACCTGCTGCTCCCGCTTCCTGACGGGCTGAGCGTTCGTGAGACGAAGCGAATCGACGCCACCCTCGCCTGGCTCTCACCAGTCAACTGGCGCCACCGTCAGTACCGCCGTGCGGTGCTCTCCTTTGTCAAGCCAGCAGGCGCCATCCCAATACTTGGTAAACCGCGCGGACTGGCCACCGACACCGCCACTCGTGGAGCCGCTACCGTCCAGCACCAGACGTGGGAGACGCGGAGCGCCTTCGCGGCCGGTCAAGGATCGAATCTTGCCGTCCGCGTGAAGTGCTACGAACAAGCCGGCGGCCTCAACGGAGAGACAGTCGACTATGCAGTCGCGCTCTCGCTCTGGGTGGCGCCCACGATCAATGTCAACGTCTATGCACAAGTCCGCGATCAGATCCAGACTCGTGTCCCGATTCGCCCTGAGTGAGTGACCATGCCGCTCTGGCGAACGGGGACGTCGGTGTACGCGGCTGCTACCCCTGTTCGCTCCCCCTGGCCCGACCGGGCCCGCGCGGGGCCGTGCACAGCTGACCGGTCAGCCCAGCCAGACAAGTACCAGGATGTCGACCTGGCGGCGATCGTCCAGGATCAGGTACACGATGTCATCCCACCCGGCCGGGCCTTGACCTGCGGCAGCGGTTCGTCAGCCGGGATGTCCTCCCCGGCCAACCGGGCGGCCGCCCGCCGGTACATGTACCGGTGCGCCTCGGGCCCGGTCGCCGTGGTCAGCCGCGCCACCCGCCGCCAGGATTCCAGCGTCGCCAGCACCTCGGCCAGGTCTAGCGTCTCGGTGGCCCTAGCCTCGGTGAATGACCGAGGTTAGTAGTGGTAGCGCACGGACAGGACGATCACGTCGTCACCCTCAACGAGGTAGACCAGCCGATGCTCGTCGTTGATCCGTCGCGAGCGCGCCCCGGCCAGCAGATGGCGCAGCCGCTCCGGCTTGCCGATGCCCTCCTCGGGGTCGCGCAGCACCTCAGCGAGCAGCTTGTTCAACCGCTTGACCAGCTGGCGGTCTTTGTCCTGCCAGTGCTGGTAGTCCGCCCAGGCGTTCTCGGTGAACACCGACCTCACGGGCACTCGTCCAGCTCATGCTCGCCGACCTGACCGAGACGGGCCTGGGCGATGCTCTGTATCAGCCAGGCGGCATTCGCCGGCGAACGCAGCAGGTAGGCGGTCTCCTGCATGGCGTCGTAGTCCTCGCGGGAGAGCAGGACCGCGTTGCCCTTCTTCGAGGTGATCTCGATGGCGATGTGGTCGTTGTTGACCTGTTCGATGAGCGGGAACAGAGACTTACGCGCCTCACTGGCCGTGATCGCCACACCGTCCTCCTCTTGACTGGTACGAGATACAGTACCAGTCATCGCGGTGATCACGCCACATCACTCACCCATCCAGATCGCGCCCCACCTCGGCTTCCTCCGGGATCAGCGCGGCGCGGACCTCGGCCGGAGTGGCGTCGGAGAACGACGGTCCGCTGCGGCCGAGGCCGTGCCCCGCTGGCAGGGCAAGGTACCGGTCTGAGATTTACTGGACACGCGCTAAGCCCACGGATCAGCGCGGCTGCTACCCCTGCTCGCTCGGTTGCAGCGGGGCCGACGTGGCTGTCCGCGTACGGCTGTTCAGCCGGACGGGGATTGAGTCATAGCCGCGCAGGACGCGGGTGGGGCGCCGGTGGGGAGTACCGGTGAGGGCGAGGTCGGGGAAGCGGCGGAACAGGGCTTGGAGGCCGATCTCGCCTTCCAGGCGGGCTAGGGCGGCGCCGATGCAGTAGTGGATGCCGCTGGAGAACGTCAGGTTCTGGTCCGCCTCGGGGTGGGTGACGTCGAACCGGTGGGGGTCGGGGAAGACCGCGGGATCGCGGTTCGCGCCGCCGAGCAGCACGACGATGAACGAGCCCGCCTGCACCTGAAGGCCAGCGACCTCGGTGTCCCGGTGCGCGAGGCGGCCGGTGCGCTGCACGGGGGAGTCGTAGCGCAGGATCTCTTCCACAGCACCGGCCCACCGCTGCGGTTGCGCGTGCAGCACGTCTAGTTGGTCAGGGTGGCGCGCCAGCAGGACGGCGCCGTTGCCCAGCAGGTTGGCGGTGGTCTCGAAACCGGCGGCGAGCAGCAGCATCGAGATGCTGCTCAGCTCATCGAGGGTCAGCTGATCGCCCTGGTCGTGCGCGGCCACCAGCGAGCTGAGCACGCCGTGCCGGGGCGCGCGGCGGACCTCGTTGAAGTGGCCGAGCATCCAGCGGTGCAGCGCGGTGATGTCGCGCTCGGAGCGGCGGAAGTCGCGGTAGCTCAAGCCGACGTCCAGCGACAACGCCGCGCCGGCCCCCCAGTCGAGGAACTGGCGGCGCATCGCGACCGGCGCGCCGAGCATCTCGGCGATCACGGTGGCCGGCA
>JBOHFY010000217.1:0-15440 GCA_050699895.1 Pseudonocardiaceae bacterium | reverse complement strand
GCGGACACCAGGGGTGAGTCAGGCGATGACCTCGCCTCGTGGGCAACACCGGTGGGGATGGCGGACGCGCGTCGCGGTGTACGCCGGGCTGGCGACGGCGGGGCTGTCGCGGCGGTTGGGTCTGGGTGCCGGGTCGATCATCGGTGGTCGGGTGACACTAGTCTTGGACTCCCACGCGCTGAGCCGCTTGGCGGCGGGGCGGCGGGTGGTGCTGGTGTCGGGGACCAACGGCAAGACCACCACCAGCCATCTGATGGCGGCGGCGATACGCACCGCTGGCCGAGTGGCGCACAACGCTGGCGGCTCGAACATGGCCGACGGGGCGGTGGCGGCGCTGGCCGAGGCTCCGGACGCCGAGTACGCGGTGATCGAGGTCGACGAGCTGCACCTGCCCGCCGTCGCCGAGGCCGTCGACCCGACGGTGGTGGTCCTGCTCAACCTGACCCGAGACCAGCTGGACCGGGCGACGGAGGTGCGGGCGATCGGGTCCGCCATCGGGCGGGCGCTGGCCCGGCACCCCGCTGCGGTGGTGGTGGCCAACGCGGATGATCCGATCGTGGTGTCGGCGGCGAAGCTGGCCACCCGCGGCGTCTGGGTGGCCGCGGGGTCCAGCTGGTTGGGTGACGCGACCACCTGCCCTCGGTGCGGCCGCACGCTCGCGTTCACCGAGCCCGGGTGGGAGTGTGAGTGCGGGCTGGCCCGCCCCACCCCGGACTGGTGGATCGAGGACGGCAAGGCATGCACCCCCGAGGTGGTGCTACCGCTGGACATTCGCTTGCCTGGCCAGGTGAATCAGAGCAATGCCGCCATGGCGTTGGCCGCCGCCTGCGCCGTCGGTATCCCGGCCGAGCAGGCCGCATCGGCACTGCGCGAGGTTGACGTCGTGGCCGGCCGGTACGCGGTGGTGCATCACGGAGCACAGCGCTTGCGCATGTTGCTGGCCAAGAACCCGGCTGGCTGGGCCGGGATGCTGTCCATGCTGGACGAGCCACGGCCCCTGCTGGTGATCATCAACGCCCGGGAGGCTGACGGGCGGGACACCTCGTGGTTGTGGGATGTCTCCTTCGAGCAGCTCACCTCTCCCGCGCTGGTGGCCAGCGGAGAGCGCGCCGCTGACCTGGGCGTGCGGCTGAGCTATGCCTGTCTGGAGCACCAGACCGTGGCCGACCCACTGGCCGCCCTTGCGACGCTGCCCGAGGGGGAGATCGACGTGGTGGCCAACTACACCGCCTTTCATCACTTCCGCCGCCGGCTGAGCAGGGAGTCGAACACCGGAGTTGCCGGGTGAGTACCGAGTCCACAGTCACCATCGGCCTGCTGCTGCCCGACGTGCTGGGCACCTACTCCGATGCCGGCAACGCCACGATATTGGCGCAACGGCTGCGCTGGCGGGGCATTCCCGCCGAGATTCGCACGATCACGGCCCGTGACGCCCCCGCGACCAGTTGCGCGATGTACTTGCTGGGTGGGGGCGAGGATACCGCGCAACAATTCGCCGCGGACTGGCTGCGGCGCCATGAGCGGCTGTGTCGGGCGCTGGACACCAGCGCGGTGACACTGGCCGTGTGCGCCGGGCTGCAAATCCTGGGCCGGTCGATGGCTGACGCCAGCGGCCACCACTACCCGGGCCTGGGCTTGCTGGACATCACGACCGCGCCCGGCCGTCAGCGCGCCGTCGGTGAGGTGATCGCCAGCTGTGCCGTGCCCGGTGTCGGCTCGTTGACCGGCTTCGAGAACCATCGCGGTGTCACCACCCTGGGCCCGGGCACGCCCGCACTGGGACGAGTGATCACCGGCACCGGCAACGGCACTGGCGACGGCTCGACGAGGTACCGCACCGAAGGTGTGCTCACCGACCACATCATCGGCACCTACCTGCACGGCCCCGTGCTGGCCCGCAACCCGGCCTTGGCCGACCACATCCTGCACAAGGCCACCGGCCTTGCCCTGCCTCCCCTGGACCTGCCTGACCAAGCCGCCCTGCGTAACACCTACCTGCGGGGCCGCTCGTCGCGTTGTGGTTAACGCGCCACGAGCCAGATGAGGCTGGCGGTGCCGACAAGCAGGCAGTACACCGCGAACGGGGTGAGGGTGCGGGTCTCGAAGTAGCGAGTGAGGAAACGGACCGCCAGGTACGCGCTGACGAACGACGCGATGCTGCCGGCGATGATCGGGCCATGGATGCCAGCGCCGAGCGGGCCGAACAGGTCGGGGATCTTCAGCGCACCGGCGGCCAGGATGACCGGAGTGGCCAGCAAGAAGGAGAAGCGTGCGGCGTCGGCGTGGGACAGCCCACGGGTCAGCCCGGCGACCATCGTGACGCCGGACCGGCTGATCCCGGGTAGCAACGCCAGGATCTGCGCGGAACCGATCAGCGTGGCGCGACCGAGGGACATCCGGGCCAGCCGGGCATCCGCGACAGCCCCGGCGTCGCGAGCTGAACCTGGCCCGTCCGCTGGGGTTGCCGCTACCGTCGTCGCGGGTACCCCAGCAGACATGATGTCGGCTCGGCGGCGGAGCTGCTCACCGGCGTAGAGCACCACCCCGTTGGCGATCAAGAACGCCGCCGCCGGGATCGGCCGGCCCAGCGTGGTGCGGAAGAGATGCTCCAGCAGCAGGCCGCTGACACCGACCGGGATGGTCCCGACGATGAGCAGCCAGGCAAGCCGCTCACCGGAGGTGTGGATTCGCCGGTGGCGCAGCGAGCTGGCGAAGCCGGACATGATGCGGAGCCAGTCGTTCCGGAAGAAGATCAGTAGTGCGGCCGCGGTGGCCACATGCAGGCCGACGATGAACGCCAGGTAGGGCGATTCGGGCGCCGAGACGTCCAGGTCGTGCGCCCAGCGCCCGCCCACCAGCGCTCGGACCAGGATGGAGTGCCCGAGGCTGGAGACCGGAAACAGTTCGGTGATGCCCTGAAAAGCGCCCACCACGACCGCCTCGAGATAGGTCAGGGCACTCACTGGTCTCCTCTTCCTCGACGGTGCGCCCGCCAGCCTGCCTGTGACACGCGCGCGGCTGTACCGTACCGGTGTTCTCGAGACCGAGAACTTTCCGGTCGAGGAACTCCGTGTTCAGCGATCTAGGGGGAGGATCCCTGGATTGTCGTGACGGGTCGGGCGAGGAGCGTCAGGATAATCGGATCGGGGGATTACCGTGACGGTGCCGTCTTCGCGGGCGGTCACGTATGCGGTGCCGTCGGGGGCCACCGCCACCTCGTCGGGGTCATTGCCGACGTATGAGCTGCCGATCAACGTGCTGGTAGCGGTGTCGATCACGCTCATGGTCTTGCTATCGACATTGACCACATAGGCGCGGTGGCTGTTCCGGTTGACCGCCAACCCGCGCGGGTGCATGCCTACCGGAATGGTGTTATTGACTTTCAGGAGGGCCTTGTAGAAGTCCACGCCGAGCTGGGTGGGCAGGTCGATGACGCTCACGTTGTTGTCGTCGAAGTTGGTCACGTAGGCGTGACGGCCGTCGGGGTCGATCGCCACCTTCTGTGGAGAGCGCCCGACCATCACGGTGCGAGCCACTTTCTGCGTGTGGACGTCGATCACGCTGAGGGAGTTGCTGCCGCTGTTGGTCACGTAGGCGAACTCACCTCGGGGGTCGATCGCGACCCCATCCGGCTGGGGCCCGACGGGTACCGTGCCGACCAGCGTGAGGTTCGCGATGTTGATCACACTGACGGTGTTGCCGTAGTAATTGGTGACGAAGGCGTAATGGTCTCGGGGGAAGATCGCTATCGCGGTGGGGCCCGCTCCGACGGCGACCTTGCGGATCATCTTCCCGCTGGCGGTGTCGATCACGCTCACCGAGTTCTCGGAGTAGTTGGTCACGAGGGCGTGCCTGCTGTCGGGGTCGACCGCGACCTCGCGCGGGTTGGCGCCCACGTGGATGCTTCTGACTATTCGCGGACTGGCGGTGTCGATCACTCGGAGGGCGTTGTCGGCATAGCTGGCCACGTAGGCGTGCTTGCCGTCGGGGTCGACCGCCACCCCGTGCGGATCGCCACCGACGGTGATCACGGTCTGATTCGGGTTGTCCGCCGCCACGGCGGTGCTACCCCCGCTGGCCACGGTGACGGCAGCGATCACCGCCAGCGCCGGCACCAGCAGCTTTGCCCGCGGTCGGGACCCGACCCGGACCCGGCTGGCGGGCCTGCTCTTCCGATGTTTTCCTGCCGACCGGACCGTCATACCGCTCTCCCCTTGATCGCCGATGCACGACTCCACCAGAGGGTGTAACGACAGTGTCGCGCTCGCGTTGCGCGGTTTCTTCGCGGCCGGTCAGGGCAGAGTGGTTAAGCCAGGGGCAGCAGGACGCGAAAGGTCGTGCCGCGTCGGGGGGCGGTCAGCAACTCGATGCGGCCGTTGTGGACCTTCAGGATGGCTGCGGTGATCGCCAAGCCGAGGCCCGCTCCACCGCGACTGCGGGAGCCGAGGGGATCAGCGCTGTGGAACCGGTCGAACACCCGAGGGGCCTGGTCGGGAGGGATGCCGGGGCCCTCGTCGTGGACTTCCAGCACGCCCAGTGGCCCGTGCGGCAGCTGACCCGCTCCGGCCCGAGCCAGCGCCGGGTCGTCCCCCGGTGGGTCCTCCCCTGGGGGCGGGACGTGCGAGCGGACGGTCAGCCGCACCGGGGTGCCCGCCGGGGTATGCATCAGCGCGTTGGTGACCAGGTTGGTCACCACTTGCCGGAGCTTGTGCTCGTCGCCCAGCACGTGCACCGCGCCGTTGCCGGGGGTCAGGGTCACCGGGCGATCCGGCTCGCGGGCCTTCGCATCGTGCACCGCGTCGGCGGCCAGCACGAGCAGGTCGACGTCAGTGATGTCCAGCGTCCGCTCCTGGTCCAGCTGGGCGAGCAGCAGCAGGTCCTCCACGAGCACGCCCATCCGGATCGCCTCGGCTTCGATCCGGCCGGTGAGCAGCTCGATCTCGGCGGGCGTGCGGGCACCGCCGCGGCGGTAGAGCTCGGCGAACCCGCGGATCGAGGTCAGTGGGGTGCGCAGCTCGTGTCCGGCGTCCGCGATGAACTGGCGCAGCCGGTGCTCGGAGCGCTCCCGCTCCTGGAGCGCGGCCGCCAGCCGGCTTAGCATGACGTTGAGTGCGGCGCCCAGCCGGCCGGTCTCGGTGCGCGGGTCGCTGTCGGGCACCCGACGATCCACGTCACCGCCGGCAATCGCCTCGGCCGTCTGCTCGATCCTGGTCAGCGGTCGCAGGCCGAGCCGAACGACGACGGTCGCGACTATCCCGATCAGGGCCAGGATGATGCTCCCCACGATGAGTTCGATGATCAGTAGCGGCCGGCGAGTCGCGTCCAGTGAACTCAGGGACACCGCCACGACCCCGATTCGCTGGTACGGGAGTTCCACCACGCGAACCCGCCAGGCGCTGCCGTCGGCCTGGTCGGGCACCGTGAACGAGCTGCTACCCGCATGCCGCCGCAGGTCGGCCAGGTCCAGCACGGGGCCACTGGACTGACCCGGCTGCTGCCCGATCTCTTCGGTGCCATCAGGTGTGAAGACGGCTTCCTGGACGTCGCTGGACAGCCGTAGCGGTCGCCCACGAGCGATCAGTTCCGCGTAGCGGGACAACCGCTGGTCCACCCCATGCTGTAGGGAATTCTGCAGCAGCGCCACGCTCGTCACGGCGAACACGGCCAAGCCAAAGAAGGAGAACACCAGCAGTGCGGCGATTAATCGGAGGCGCAAGGTAAGCGGCCGGCGCGGGATCCTCACGAGACACCGGAGTCCAACGCCTCGCGGGGCAGGCGCAGCGTGTAGCCGACGCCGCGGATCGTGTGGATCAACGGCAGGCTCTGTCGGTCGATCTTGCGGCGCAGGTAGCTGATGTAGGACTCGACGATCCGGCTGTCGCCGCCGAAGTCGTAGTTCCACACCCGATCCAAGATCTGAGTTTTGCTGACCACCTTGCCCGCATTGACCATTAGGTAGCGCAGCAGGTTGAACTCCGTCGGTGAGAGTTGCACGAGTTGGCCGGCTCGACGCACCTCGTGCGCTTCTTCATCCAGCTCCAGGTCAGCGTAGGTTATGGTGGGGTTGTCCGCCTCGCCGTTGCGGGCCGGTTGGGCCCGCCGCAGGATTGCGCGCAGCCGCAGTACCAGCTCCTCCAGGCTGAATGGCTTGGTCACATAATCGTCACCGCCCGCGGTGAGCCCGGCGATCCGATCGTCGACGCCGTCGCGGGCGGTCAGGAACAGCACCGGTAGCTGATCGTGGGCGGCGCGCAACTGGCGGGCGAGGGTGAACCCGTCGCAGTCCGGCAACATCACGTCCAGTACCACGATGTCCGGCACGGTCCGCGCGACGGTAGTCAGGGCCCGGGCGCCGCTGTCCGCGGCATGCACCTCAAAGCCGTACAAGCGCAGCGAAGAGCACAGCAACGTCAGGATGTTCGGTTCATCATCGACTACGAGCACACTGGGGCACCGTTGGTCGTCCACGGTGTGCAGCATTCCGCAGTGGCCTGAGAGCAACCTATGCTGGGGCTGAGACTTCAGACTGCTGCCCGAAGCGTGGGCAGGTCGACCTCGCGGCCTTCCAGGTCGGCGCGGGCCGGTAGCGGTGGGAACGGTGGCTTGTCGCTGTTCGCGCGGTTGGCTCTGTCTTTGGTGGTGGCCGGCCGGGGACTAGGGGGCAGTGCCGTCAAGCGGGTGGGTCATGCACTGCGGTGCGCAGTGCCGCGAACACCTCGAATTCCCGGCAGCGCCGGAGTGCGTCCGCTTCGGGTGGGTAGGTCCAGGTGATCGGCCCTCGGGGGGTCATGGTGGGGGGCAGCGGCAGGGTGCCGGTGGCCCAGTAGACGGAGCGTGGCCAGGGCAGCGCCACGCCGTGGCGCTCCGCGGCCAGCAGCACCCAGTGCCCGGGCGCGTCGGGGTGGGTCAGGGTCAGTGGTGGGCGGCGTCGCTGGTTCAGGATCGCGGTCACCCGCTCGGCCAGCGGCAGTGGGATGGTCAGCGCCACTGTGTCGGGTTCCAGGTTCAGCCATACCTGGTTACCGCGCAGCGTGACCGGCCAGCCCCATGCCTGGTAGGCCACCGCGGCCCCCTGTGGCCCGCTGCCGACGGTGGTGGCGTCCGCTGGTGAGGTCGTGGCCGGTGGTGGCGCGGGGCTGGCGTGGTTGATGGCGCAGAGCAGGCAGGGCATGCCGTGGCCGGGGGTCACCGTCTCCACGACGTCCCGGCGTAGCAGCGCGCCGCACATCGCGACCTTGGCGGTGCCCGTCTGAGCTTGTGGGGGTAGTGGCACCAGGTGCACGAGGCGCGCGGTCCGCCCGGTGACACCGGGCCGGTAGCGCAGGAGCACCACCGGCCAGGCGCCGGTCACCGCCTCGTGGCCTCTAGTGTTGTGACCGTTCGCGGCGCTCACCAGTGCTCACCACCGTTGCGGGCGCTGGTTACCGGCGGCGCGGTGTCGGCGTCAGTCTGGTCTGTCATGGCATGCCTCCGGTAAGGAGCAGCGACCTGCCCCCCCGTGTGGTAGGCCGGTGAGGAGTCTCGGGTGGATCACGGCGGGGCCGGGGGCCATCGGTGCATCCCAGCCCCGCCGTGATCCGGGTCCGGCCGCCCCGCCCCGGCGGACCTGTGTGGGGGGACAGAGGCGGGGCGGCCGGGGTCTCTGAGGTGGCTGACTGGGCGAGTCGCCCGTCTGAAGCTCGATCTTGGGGCACGACATCGGTGTCATCCGGCCGGGCCCGGCGGCTCGCGTTCCGGGGTGCGGCACTGGCACCCGGTGGGCAGTGGGGGGCCGACCGCCAGGCCGGGGCTGCCCCGGGACGACAGCAGCCAGTCGGGTTGGCGCAGCCAGAAACTCGCCTCCCGGTGCACATCGCAGCGCCGAAGCCGCAGCCCGAACACACCCGGATGACGACACGACCGGCAGCGCCCCCGCTCGTCAACCTGGTGGGTCAGGAGCAGGGCGAACAGCGCGCCGCTGACCCGGCACTGGACCGAACCGATCCCACCGTCGGTCCCAAGCCCGACCCGCACACCATCCGCCAAGACCTTGCACAACACCTCGCGCACGAACTCGTAGTCGGTCTGGTACACCGACACACCACGGTGGATCACCAGCCCGCCTCGGTGTGCAGCTCGGCCAGGGTGGCGGCCAGCGCTGCCGTGACCGCTTCGGGCGCGGGCACCTCCAGCCACCGTGTGTAGAGCGCCACAGCGGCGCCGAGTTTCTTGCCCTCGTCCACCTCCGACTGGGACTGATCGGTCCGCTCCGCGATCTGGCGTTGGCTCACCCCGAGGCGCCCGAGCAGCCGGTACACCGTGCCGATGTCACGGGCAGCCGGCGCGGCGCGCATCTCCTCGCCTTCGAAGAACTCGCGGTCGAGAGGACCCACTGATGACCACCTTTCTGTGCGTCAGCCGCCACCCCGCGCTGTGTCCGGGGTAGGTCGGTGGTGCTTCGGACATGGTTGGAGGTTGCCGGTGGTTGCTTGGTCAGCGCCAGGAACGGTGCGGGTCGTTGGCTGGTCGTGTGCCGGACGGTGATCGGTCGTTGCGGACGGTGACTGGCGACAGGCGGGAGGTCGCGTGCCCACTGGGGTTGGATGGTGGTTGGCCGCCTACTGTTGGCTGAGAGCGGTAGGGGTTGTGGTCGAGCTACTCGGGAGGTGTCGGTCGTGGAGCGCCCGGAGCCGCGCACGCTGCTGGAGCGGCTGGTCCAGGAGGGTGACCGCACTCTTGAGGAGATGTGCGATGACTTCGCGCGGTGCGCGCGGGAGAACAAGGAACGGACGGCGACGCTCTCGGTGCGGCAGCTCGGCCGGTGGATGGCCGGATCGGTGGGCAACGCCCGGCCGGCGTCGAGACGAGTAGCCCAGCGAGTGTGGGGCCATAGCTTCACGAGACTGCTCGGCCTTCCGGATGCCAGTACCGATGCCGCAGCGCAGGCGCGCGACGTCGCCACCGCCGTGCAGGTCGTGTCGCACCAGGAGATCCGACAGGAGACCAGGACGCTTCCCACGTGCTTCCAAGAGGAGATCGTGATGGCCGCTGAAGAATCGGCCCGGTTTGTTCGCCGAACTGGTGTCGCTGTCACACCAGAAATGCTCGAACAGCTTAACGCGGATGTGAAGTGGCTGGCCGTTGAATACAAGCGCCGCCCAAAGTACGCCATGTTCCGGCCGTTGGCGGGACTGCGCCACGATGTCTTTGACATGATCGACCGGAATCCCCGGCCAGCATATCTGGCCGACCTTTACCGCGTGGCCAGCCAGCTTAGCGCCTTGCTGGCGCACGCGAGCGTCGACCTTGGTCAGCCGTATGCCGCTGACAGTCATGCTCGCACGGCGTGGCTGTGTGCTGACCTCGCGAGTGATGACACGCTGCGGCCCTATATTCGCGGGGTGCAGTGCATCGTCGCGTATTGGCGCGGTGAGTACCGCGATGCCGCTGAGCTGGCTCGGAGTGGGCAGCGCTTCGCGAGCGGGGGAAACGGCCTGCTGCGGTTGGCGAGCGAAGAAGCGCGAGCGCTGGCTGCTGCCGGCGATGAACGCGAGACTGACCGCGCCTTGGGTGTCGCCGCCGATGCCCGAGACCGCGCCGAGGAAGGAACCCGCCCCGCAGGAATATTCTTTTTCACGCCCGGCAAAGCAGCGGTCTACGCCAGCGACGCGAGGCTGTCGCTCGGCGGCGAGACCAACGCCCGGCTCGCTGCCACCGCGGCCGAGGAGGCACTGGAACTGCTTGGTGTCGCACCGGGGCGTGCGCACTCGGCCGGGCTCACCGCCACTTCCGCTCAACTCGACCTCGCCGCCGCGCGGCTCGCGCTCCATGACCTGGAGGGGGCGAGCATCCCTGCGCAAGCGGCACTGCAACTACGTAGCGAGAGCCGAATCGTACCCGTTATGGGGCGCATGGCGAAAATCGACCAGGCGCTAGCCGGTGCGGAATTCGATAATGTGACTCTAGCGAGCGACCTCCGCGAACAGATCGCCATGTTCACCGCGTATCCGGCTACCCGCGAGCTGCCTCCCATGTAAAGAGGCTCCGTGCCCTATCAGGTCGCTGTCTGTGGGCCGGGCCACGACTGCGCTGAGGAAGGCAGACGGTGCTCAGCTTCCGACGGAGCCCGAGTTGGGCAGCCACTTCCAGGTCAGCCGAGGCACCATCCGCCAGGCGCTGCGTGAGCTGGCCGCGGAGGGCTTGATCGAGACCCGTGGTCGCGACGGCACCTACGCCCGGCGGCTGCCGATGCTGGAGTACACCGTCGACGCCGAGGACCCGTATCTACCGCCGCGTCGGCTGGTCGAGTGGGCGGCCGATACGGTACACGCTGGAGATCCTGCCCGCCGACCGGAACGTCATCACGCACGTGACGGGACGCCGCGACCCCGCGCCTGACACATGAGAATAAGAGGAACTACACGACGCCTACGTGATCCACCGGATGATTATCGACCGGAGGGCGGCCGGTCGTGACATCGGTAGCATACTCATCGACCACGCCGTACACCTAGCCCGCCGGAATGGCCGCGCCCGGCTCATACTCGATGCATGGACCACCAATGAAGGACTCCACCGGTACTATCTCGCCCAAGGATTCCGGCACGTCCGCACAGTCCCCGGTCACTGGACACCCAGCGCCACACTCTTCGAACGAGAAGTCAGAATCACGACAACGGCGGGACACCAATCGACGCGACAGGAGAGTTGATCACAAACCACGAGATCTACAGGACACGCCCTACATCACTGATGGTCAACCGAAGCGCCCGGGAGGGGCTACCGTCAAAGACGGCCAGGTTACGCCAACCGCGAGAATACCGTCGCCGGACTCAGGTGGCCTGACAGTCGTAGAGCGTAGCGACGCGGTCGAAAGACCCGGTCGCGGTGCCTTGGGCCGGCGCGGAACCACCGTAGGAGCTGGGGTTGACGACGGCACAGTGCTGTTGCACCCACTGGGTGCGCTGCGCGGATACCCCGCCCCGGCCATCTCCGCCAGGCAGGCCACGGCCGCCCAGATCACGGCCGCCGAAACCTTGGCTGCCGACCAGGACGAACCGCAGCTGGCCCTGCTCGACCCACTGGGCGAGCGTCGCCACGGTCGGAGCTGGGTCCTGGCCGCTGAACCCGCCCATCCCGACGATCACGGCGTCGCTGTGGATGAGGTACGCCTCGGCGGCCATCGCCCCGCCCTCCACGGCCAGGGTGATCGGCCTACGACCAGAGTTGGTCTCGGCGTAAGCCAGGATCCTGCGCTGATCGGCGGTCAGATCACCGGCCATGGCGCCCCGGAACCGCGCGGGCGGTCCAACCTGAGCACGATCGAACGCAGCCTGATCGAACCTGCCGCCACCGAATCCGGAGCCGGGCGGGCCGGCCTGGGCCATCCCGCCGCCGGACGCCAACGCGGCGGCGCTCGACCACACTGTGGGGGCGAGCAGCAACGCGACGACACCCAGCACCCCGGCCAGCCGGGCCATCCGGGGCGCCCCCGCCGAGACCAACCGCCCCGCTACGAGCAGCGCCACGGCGACGATCCCGATAGCGACGACGGCGTAGCGCAGCCAGCCGTTCCAGGAGGTGTCCCGGGAGACCAGTACCCAGGCCCAGAAGGCGGTCAACGCCACGGCCGCGGGGAACAGCAACCAGTGGTACCCACCCGGCCGGCGATAGTGGCGCCACATCGCGGCCACCCCGGCGGCGGTCACGGCGGCGAGCGCCGGGGCCATCTCCGTGGTGTAGTACGAGTGGGAGATCCCCTGGGCATAGCTCAGTAACAGCCCCACCAGCAGCAACCAGCCGCCCCAGAGGAACCAGCCGGCGCGGCGCGCCGCATCTGTCGCGGGCGCGCCGCGCAGCCCGGAGCGCATCCGGCGGATCCCCGCGATAGCGACCGCGGCCAGCACCACCAGGCACAGCGGCAGCAGCCAGCTGATCTGGCCGCCCATCTGCTCCCCGAACAGGCGGGTGATGCCAGCGCTGCCGCCGAACCCGCCACGGCCTCCACCGAAGGGAGCCCCGCCGGGACCGCCTGAGCCGCCGACCAGCTCGCGGCCGACCTCACGGCCGAAGATGCGGCCCAGGCCGTTGTAGCCGATCACCAGGTTGAGCTCGGACCCATCGGTGCTCCCCCCGATGTAGGGCTTAGGCCCGGGCCACCAGCTGACCAGTGCCACCCACCACAGCGAGCTGGCCAGCAGCACGACGCCGGCACCGAGCAGGTCGAGCACCCGGCGGCGCGCCGGCGCTGGTGAGCCGACCAGGTAGGCCAGCGCGAACGCCGGGACCACGATCCATGCTTGCAGCATCTTGGTGACGAAGCCCAGACCCAGGAACACCGCCGCTAGCAGCAGCCAGCGGGTCGCCCGACCCGGTTCGAGAGGGCGTTGCACTGACCTGGTGAACGCGTAGGCCGCGGCCACCAGCAGCAGCACCATGAGTGTGTCGGGGTTGGTGTCACGATTGATCGCCACGGTCACCGGAGTAAGCGCGAAGACCAGCGCGGCCAGCAGCGCGACGCGTTCGCCCGCCCACAGTCGCACCGTGCGATGCAGCAGGAACACCGCCGCCACGCCCTCGAGGACCTGCGGTAACAGCAGTGACCAACCGTGGTAGCCGAAGACCGCGACAGACAGGACCATCGGCCAGAACGCCATCGGCGGCTTGTCCACGGTGACCACGCCGAGCGGGTCAAAGGAGCCGAACACGAAGTTGGTCAGGCTCACCGACATGGACTTCACCGCAGCCGAGTAATAAGGATTCCCCCACCCCTCCACGCCAATCCCCCACCCATACAACACCCCCGCCACCACACAGATCGCGCCCAGAATCACCGGCGGACGAATCGCATTCAGCGGGCTCAGCGTGGTAAAACCCGGCTTGATAACCCCGCCCAGCCCGCGCGATGCGGGTGCGCCTGGGAGTGTGTCGATGGTCATGAGGGGAAGACCCAGGTGCGGAGGAGTACGAAACGGGCGGCGGTGCCTACTACTGAGGCTGCCAGCAGGACGGTGACTTCCAGCCAGCGGGAGGGGTGGGCGACCATCGCTTGCAACACCAGCAGTGCTCCCGAGGTGAGCGCGTAGTACAGCGCGAAGACGGCCAGGCTCTGCAGGTGCACACGCTGGCGTGACGCACCGGAGCCGGCGAAGGTCAGCCGCCGGTTCGCCTCAGTGTTCAGCAAGGTCACCGCTACCAGCGCGACCAGGTTCGCCACCAGCGGCGGTGACCACGAGCGCAACAGCGCGTACAACACAGCCGTTGCCGCGGTGGACACCAGACCGATCAGACCGAAAGTCCACAGCTGCCAGCGCAACCCGCCCTCACGCGTGGCGAGCACCGCATCGGGATGCGCGGATCGTGGCTCCGGCCGCCGAGGCAAGTCGGGTACCCACGCCGCACCGGTGACCTTGGCCCGGGCCACGCGCACCAGTCCGCGGACGTCCCCCATGGCGGTGGACACTATTCGGACCCGGCTGTCGAGGTCCTCCACCCAGTCGACCGGCACCTCCTGCACCCGCAACCCGTTGTGTTCGGCGAGCAGCAGCAGCTCGGTGTCAAAGAACCACCCGTCGTCGTGCACGTGCGCCAGCAACGGACGGATCACGTCGGTGCGGGCCGCCTTGAACCCGCACTGCGCGTCAGAGAACCGGGCGCCATGGGTGAGCCGAATCATCGTGTTGTAGCACCGGGAGATCACCTCGCGGCGGGCGCTGCGTACGGTGCGCGCACCAGGCGCCAGCCGGGAACCGATCGCGATGTCAGAGTGACCGTTTACCAGCGGAACGACCAACGGCAGCAGCGCGTCCAAGCTGGTGGACAGATCGACGTCCATGTAGACCACGACGTCGGCATCGCTGTATTCCCAGGCGGTGCGCAGCGCGTGGCCGCGTCCCTTGCGGTCCAGGTGCAGCACTCGCACCCGATCGTCGGACTGGGCGAGCTCGCTGGCCACCCGCAGCACCCCGTCGGTGCTGGCATTGTCCACCACAGTGATCGTCCACTCGAAAGGGAATTGATCATCCAGGTAGGAGCGCAGCACCCGCAGACAGCCTGGCAATGCGCGTTCCTCGTTGTACACCGGCACTACCACATCCACCGTCGCGATCCGCCCCACCGACCACCGTGTCGCGTCAGTAGCGGGAGCAACGGGAGCGCCCTCGCGTTCCCTTGTCACCGTCATCAACCTCACCTCACCCCTCGAGAGCCGTTATGAACCCGCGTTGTCAGGTATGGCCTAGTGATGTGCAAGCAACCTGGACACAACCTCACAGTTGCCTGGGAGCACGCGATTACCGACGGGATTGAGTGGAAGAGGTGCGCGAAATTTTCAGCCTACTCACAGGAAAGTGGTAGACCATGGGGCCTGACTGAGGGGAGTGGAATGATCCAGCTGGAGAATGTCAACCAGGCCTGGAAAAATAGCGTGGTCGGGGTCGTGGTGTGGGTCCTGCCTGTTCCCGGAGCTGTCCGCCGCCAGATCACTCTCGGGATTGGCCCAACCGGCGGGGTGGGTCGGGTGAGAATTCGCGCTCTGGCTACGGGCTGTCGGTGCCCACCAGGGTGGCGATCCGGTGCCGCAGGTGCGCGACCTCATCACGGTGCTGGTGCGCGGCGGCGTAGTGGGCCAGCATGCGCAGTTCGTTAGCCGTGAGGCGGGAGCGGATCGTGCCCTCGGCGTCCAGGGCCTCGTGCCCGAGGGCGGCGGCCTGGAGCGGGTCACCGGTCGCCATCGTCAGGCCGGCCAGCGTGGCCTGGCATCTCGCCCGGGGGCGGGCTTGGCCGACGGCGGAGCACCCGGCGATTGCCGTGGTGAGTCGGTTGGTGGCTTCGCCGGGGTCGCGGCCCAGGATCGCCAGGTCGACCAAAGGAATCCCGGTGAGATGGGCATGGCACGCGGCGTTGTAGTAGGCCATGAACGGCGGCTCATCGTCCGGGGTGACGTGCGCGAAGTGCTCATCAGCGGTGCCGATGGCCCTCAGCGCCTCATCGACCCGGCGCATCGTGGCCAGCGCGCGACTCCGGCTGTTGTGTAGCAGCGTCTGGACGGCTGCGGTGAGCCGGTCAGGGCGGACCAGAGCCAGTTCGGCCAGAGTGAGGCCGTCGTCGGGCCGCCCGGTCCTGATCGCCTGCTTCGTCATGTTCGACAGGACTTCGGCGCGCAGGTTCCAGTCCTCGGCCCGCTCGGCGCAGTGCAACGCGAAGCGGAACACCCGGCGGGCCTCACCATCGGCGTTGGCGTCTTCAGCCGTGTACCCCGCCACACTGGCCAGATCGCCGACCGCGGCGAACAGCTCCGGGCGCAGCCGGTCCGGGCAGGTGGCCCCCAGCAGGCCGGCCGACCAGCGCAACTGGCCCATGACGGCCCCTCGGACCACCCCACCACCATAGGTACGGCTCCACGACTCGAACACCTGCGTGGCGGTGTGGACATGGTCGATGTCGGTCGCGCCGACCCGCGC
>JBOHFY010000216.1:0-21201 GCA_050699895.1 Pseudonocardiaceae bacterium | reverse complement strand
CGGCAGAGCCGGGGCCGGTTCGGGCACCGGGCGCTCCCACCACACCCCGGCCGCGGCCACCACGGCGGCCAGTGCCGCGACCAACGACAGAACGAGCGCTCCCGGCCGGCTGGGGTCCCACCGGGCGTTCCGCAACTGTCCGGGTACCCAGCGCTGGACCAGCCGGCCCGTTCGGGATGTGGTAGGTAGTTTGTGCGCGTCGGCCGGCCAGGTCTGGTGCGGCCCGCCGGGCATGGCGGCGGTGGGCGCGGCCGGTCCGGCGTCTGGGTCACCGGGATCCAGCGGCGGACGGGGAGAACCGCCCAGGGCCACCAGCCGCGTGCGGACTCCACCGGTGTCGAGAGACGGGAAGCTGGGAAGCAAGGCCACGCCGGTGACGCTAGGGCGATGTCCCCGCTCATCTCGATGGCCGAGCCCCTCCGCTGTGGATAACAGGGGTGGGTGGGGACAAGTCGGGGTTACCCGCGGCTGCGCCGCAGTTGGTGTCGGGGGTTCGTGCGACTCTGGAGAGCTGCCCGCTCAGACGACAGTGGCGGTGTTATAGGAAAACAGCCGCCAGCCGGAACCACTGCGGACAAGCACCGTCCAGTGGCAGTTACCCATCCCCGCGAACACCGACCAGCCTGACACCGGCAAACCGAGCAGCAGCGGCGTCAGACCGGCGATCAGCCCACCATGGGTACACAACACGGCGCTACTGTGACCGGCCGCATCAAGCTCGGCGACCACCTGCGCGGCCCGCCCGGCCACCTCCACCTTGGTCTCGCCACCCGGCGGGGCCCATTCCGGGTTTCTCCGCCAGGTCAGGATGCCACCCGGCCACAGCGCCTCCACCTCAGCGTGGGTCAGACCCTGCCACGTCCCGAGATGAGTTTCCCGAAGCCGCTTGTCGACCCGCGATGGCATCCCGGTCTCGGCGGCAAGCGCCGCTGCGGTGTCCCCAGCGCGGGACAGGTCAGAGGTCACCAGTATCTCCGGCTTCAACCCCGCGAGCGAACGGGCCGCCCGACGAGCCTGGCCGAGGCCAGTCGCGGTCAACCGCGAGTCAACCTGGCCCTGCATCCGCCGCGCCGCGTTGTAGTCGCTCTCGCCGTGCCGCCACAGCACGAGCCGCTCCAGGCTCACCCCGACTCGTCCACCCCAGGGGCGTCAGCGTCGAACGGGATCATCGGGCAGTCCTTCCACAGTCGCTCAAGGCCGTAAAAAGAACGCTCCTCGGCATGCTGCACATGCACGACAACGTCGACGAAATCCAGCCGCACCCAGCGCCCCTCACGGGCGCCCTCGCGGCGAACCGGCTTGCTCCCGGCGGCCGCCATCTGCTCCTCGACGGCGTCCACGATGGCCTGGACCTGGCGCTCGTTGGGCGCCGAGGCGATGACGAAACAGTCTGTGATCACCAGCTGATCGGACACATCAAGCAGGGTGACGTTGTGCGCCTTCTTGCCCGCCGCTGCGTTCGCCGCGGTCAGTGCAAGCGTTCGCGCATGATCAGAGGCTGTCACATCACTCCTTGTCCCCCGGCTCCACCAGCCGGCGCTCGATGGCGCGCGGCACCGCATGTACTCCGGTTGCCCGCACCCGACCACAGGTGATCGTACGTGTTCGGGGCTGATCGACGCGGATCTACCCAGGGCATGTTCGAGGAACATGGGGGTACCGCGTCCGCGCTCCTCGACGCGGTACTCGACCAGCCGACGGCGGTCTGAGTACTCGACGAGATCGCTGACGAGGAGGTCTGCGCCCTCGTCACCACCAACCGCCGGCTTGCCGCCGCCGATGCGCCCCGCGAGATACGCACCCCGCCAGCCCAACCCGGCCGCCCCACCAGCGTCCCGGTTCCACAGCTCCGCGCTGCTCCTCGGAACCGATCTCGGAGATGCTAGCCGTCCGCGGTGCCCATGAACAGGTCGTCGACGTGGGCCTGCAATGCCCCGGGGAGCGACCCCGGGACGTGAACCTGGGCGAAAAGGTGACGCAAGGCTACGCCGCGCGCCTCTTGCCGCTGGATTTGACGGTCGCGACCGTGCTAGCTAGCCCCGGGGCCGGTTGGCCCGCAGCGCCATCACCACTCCGGCCACCAACAGCGCGCCGGCCCCGGCCAACCATGGCCACCCAGGCGTGCGAGCAGACCCGGTGTCGGCGGCGGGCATGGCGCTGCCGGAGCGGCCCGCAGTCGGGGGCGGCGCAGCCGCGGTCCCCGGGCCCGGGGTAGTGAGGGTGAACCGCAACGTAGCGCGCACGGGGTGGCCGTCGGCAGAGATTATCCGCCAGGCGACCGTGTAGTCGCCAACCGGTCCCAGCGGGCGGACCGGCGCGGATACCGTGGTGCCGTCCTCGGTGGCCGGGCCGGCTTGCCACTGGTTGCCGTCCGGACCGGTCACGATGATGGTGCTGAACCCGCGTTGCGGGGGTAGGTCGAAGATGAGGGTGACCCGCGCCGGGCCAGCGCCTAGCCGGGCGCCATCCTGTGGATCGGTGCCGAGCAGCTCGTTGTGCATGGCCACTGGTGTCGAGGCGTTGGCCGCCATGACCGGACCGAGCGGCGGCATGAGTGCCAGTACGGCTGCGGCAAGGGTGGCAAATCCCGCGCGCGCCCGCCGTTGCCCACCACCGCGCATTGCTCTCCTAAGAGTTTTTCTGGAGATTTTCCGTGGGCCCGAGGGAACCCGCGAACTTCCGCGAACGACTCCTGATCCGAGTAAATCAGATTACTTACTCACAAAGTTCATAATCGGACAACAGGAGGTTGCGGGATCATGAACAATGACGCGGGGGCCCACCGGAGCTGGCGGCGCCGCGCCATGACAATGATCGGACTGGAAGTCGCCACTGTCGTGGCCTTGGCGGCCCCCGCACTCGCGCATCCGGTTTTCTCCAACGATGCACCCGGGTTCCCCAACCCCCAGGGCAGTACAGCGAACCCGTACCCGGTGGGCTCGCGACCCACGATGAACATGTTCTTACCCTTCGAACAGGAGGGTGTGATCGTCAACGGGGCGGCGAACACCACCGTTGACGTGCAGGTCACCGTCCCGGCCGGATGGGCCAGCCCGGCCTGCGGGGCGGTGCGCACCTCCTCCTCGGTCGGCTACCGGCAGTTGGGCACCGTCGTGCCCGGCTGGACCTGCGCCATCGAGCCCGTCAGCGGGCACCAGGTGCTGCACTGGTCCGGCCCGCAGATCAGCCCGTCCCAGACCTTCGCGGACAGTGCGCAATTTTTCACCTTCCAGGTGACCGTGCCCTCCCCGGCCACCCAGACCAGCTACGGCGCGACCGGTGGGCCCGAAGGCTTCACCGTGGAGCAGGTCTACGCGAACCGCGTCACTTCGCTGTGGCGGACCCCGAACTCCACGCGGCCGGGCGAGGTCGCCAACGGCATAGTCCGCACCGTAGCGGGCACCACAGCGCCGCCATCAAACCAGTCCGTGGGGCCCGCGCCCCCGGAGACGCACGCCGGGCCGACCCCGCCCGGGCCGAACCCGCCCGGAGTGAAACCGCCAGGGGCGAAGCCGACCACCGCACTGCCGCCGAATCCGGTTGGCGGCGGGCCCTCACCTACCCCGGCGGGGCAACCGTCACCAACGGGGACGCCGACGGCAGCTGGCCCCTCCGAGGGAGCACCGCCGGCATCCCCAGCGTCGACATCCACCGAACCGCCGCCTGGGGCGCAGGCCCCATCCTCATCGACGAAGCAGCGCGCCCAGCAGCGTGACGAGGCGACAGGTCAAGGCGTCAGGTGGCGGATCGTGGTCGGCATCGTGGTGAGCGCAGCGCTCGTGGTCGGGGCAGTGATCGCGGTGGTGAAGCGGCGGCGGCGCCCTTCGTGACCATTCAGTAACGTCGAACACCGTGGCATCACGTTCTCAGGATGGTGTATATGCCGGTCAGGGACCCCCACCGCCGCGTCGTCGGCGTCCACGATCGGTTGCGGGTGGTGGTCGCCATCGGAGTGCTGCTGGCGACCGGTGTCGGTGCGGGGCTGGATGTGGGGCTGAGCGGGGATGGGCTCATGGGGCTGGGCTTGCCCGATCCTGGGCTGCTCACCCGGGCCGGGCTGCCGGTCATGCGGGTGCTGTCCGAGTGCGCTGCGGTGGTTACGGTGGGATCGCTGCTGTTGGCGGCGTTTCTGGTGCCGCCGAGGACCACCGGCTACCTCGATACCGGCGGGCACGCGGCGATGCGCACGGCGCGGATCGCCGCGGTCGTCTGGACGCTGAGCGCGGCGCTGATGGTCCCGTTGTCGGCCGCGGACGAGGTAGGCCGCCCGGTGACCGACGTGCTGGACCCGCGGCTGCTGGCGTCGCTGGTAGCCCGGCTGTCCCAGCTTGGGGCCTGGGCACTCACCGCGTCGATCGCCCTGGTGTTGGCCGGATTCTGCGGGAATGCCCGGACCTGGGGCGCGGCGGTGTGGCTGTTGGCGCTGTCGCTAGTCGGGTTGACACCGGTGGCGCTGAGCGGGCACTCCTCAGCCGGCGGGGCGCACGACATCGCCATGGGCAGCTTGCTGTATCACCTCGTCGCTGCCGCTTTGTGGGTTGGCGGCCTGATCGCCCTCCTGGCGCAGCTGGCCCGGCGAGGTGACCACGCCGGGCTGGCCTGCGCCCGGTTCTCCCGGCTGGCCCTGGTCTGCTGGATCGCGATGGCCGCCTCCGGAGTGCTCAACGCGCTGATCCGCGTCACGCCCGATCGGTTGCTCACCACCTACGGGCTGCTGGTATTGGGCAAAGTGACGGCGCTGCTGGTGCTGGGCGGGATCGGCTGGTCGCACCGCCGCGGGGCGGTGGCGGCGGTGGTCGAGCGCGGCGATCGCTCCGCCATCCTGCGGTTGGGCGGTGTCGAAGTGCTGGTCATGTTCGCGACGATCGGGCTGGCGGTGGCACTGAGCCAGACCGCGCCGCCCGGCGGCATCGCGGCGCACCCCAGCCGTACCGAAGCGCTGCTGGGCTACCACCTGTCCGGTCCACCCACCGTGGCACGGCTGCTCCTGGACTGGCGGCCGGACCTGGTGCTCGGGGTCGCCGCGCTGGTTCTCGCCGGCTCCTACCTTGCCGGGGTGCGACGGCTGCAGCGGCGTGGCGAGGTCTGGCCGCCGCGCCGCACCGCGGCCTGGCTGAGCGGTTGCGCGGTCATCCTGATCGCCACGTCATCGGGTATCGGCCGGTACTCAATGGCCATGATCAGCGTGCACCTGGGTGCGCATCTGCTGTTGGCGATGCTGGCTCCGATCCTGCTCGTGCTCGGTGGGCCGGTGATGCTGGGGCTGCGCGCGTTACCCCCGGCGGGAGCGGGCAGTCCGCCGGGACCGCGGGAGTGGCTCGTGGCGTTCACCCACTCCTGGGTGGTGCGGATGTCCACGCACCCGTTGATAGCACTGGGTATGTACGTCGCGTCGTGGTCTGTGATGTATTCCACCGGCCTGTACGACGTCGTGGCGTCGTCACAGTGGGCGCACCTGGCGATGAACACGTATTCACTGTTGATAGGCTATTCGTATTACTGGATCGTTATTGGTATCGACCCGGTACCCCGCCGGTTACCGCAGTGGGGCAAGCTGAGCCTGCTACTGGCAGCCATACCGTTCCAAGCGTACTTCGGAGTCTCCCTGATGAACTCGTCCACGGTGATCGGTGGCGATTTCTACCGATCACTGGCCCTGCCCTTCGTGCCCGACCTGTTGGCCGACCAGCACACCGCCGGGGCGATGGTGTGGACCTTGGGCGAGATCCCGATCCTGGTGGTGCTGGTAGCGCTAGTGGCGCAGTCCCGAATCCGGGCACGCCGACCTTTGATTCCGCGGCGGACACCAACCTCAGCGCGATCTCGGTGACCACCGAGAGGCGACGACGCATTACTTGAGATTTTCTTGGGCACGAGGGAACTCGCGAGCCTCCGCAGCCGACTCCTGATCTGTGCGAATCGGACTATTCGCTCATAACATGTCAAACATGACAGCAGGAGGTTGCGGGATGATGAACAAGGCCACTCAGTCTCAGCGGCGCTGGCGGCGCCGCGCTATCACCGTAATCGGGCTGGGGATCGCCACGGCCGCAGCCGTCGCGGTCCCCGCGCTCGCGCACCCGTCGTTCCCCAGCGGCGGGCCCGGGTTCGCCCCCAACCCCGCCGGCGGCACCGGGGCCGGCACCCAGCCACCCCCGTACGCTCCGGGCTCGACCAACACGCTGAACCTGCGGGTGCCCTTCGAGCGCGATGGCGTGGTCTTCCATGGGGCGGTGAACACCACGGTCGACATCAAGGCCATCGTCCCGTCCGGATGGACCGCCCCGGCCTGCGGGGCGGCGAGCACCTCGGTCGGCGCCTCGCAAGTGGGCACCCCGGTGCCCGGCTGGGCCTGCGCCCTCGAGACCGCCCTTGATGGGCACAAGGTGCTGCACTGGTCCGGCCCGCAGGCCAGCCCAACGCAGACCGCGGCGGACAGCGCACAGTTCTTCACCTTCACGGTGACCGTGCCCTCCCCAGCGAACCAGACCAGCTACGGCGCTAACGGCGGCCCCGAGGGGTTCTTCGTGACACAGGTCTACGCCGACGGCGACACCTCGATCTACAAGTCCCCCAACGACCCGCGGCCAGCCTCCGACGTGGCCGCCGGGCTGGTCCGCACCGTGGCGGGCACCTCGCCGCCGCCCCCGACGCCAACCCCGCTACCGCCACCGGTCGTGCACGCGAGCGACGGCAAGATTGTCTTCCAGAGCGACCGGGACGGCAACAACGAGATCTACCTCATGAACGCCGATGGCGGTAACCAGACTCGGCTGACCAACAACCCGGCCGCTGACACCCAACCGGCCCTGTCCCCCGACGGCACCCGGATCGCCTTCGCCAGCACCCGGGACGGCAACAGCGAGATCTATGTGATGAAGGCCGACGGCACCAGGCTGACCCGGCTGACCAACGATCTGGCCTCCGACTCCCAGCCGGTGTTCTCCCCCGACGGCACCCAGATCGCCTTCACCAAGAGGGTCGGCAGCGGCGAAGCGGCCAACAACGAGATCTTCGTGATAAACGCCGTCACCGGCGCGGGCCCAACGAACCTGACCAACAACCCGGCGCCCGACGACCAACCGGCGTACTCCCCCAACGGCAAGATCGGCTTCGTCAGGTTCCAGAACTCCGCGCGGAACATTTACATCATGAACCCCGACGGCACCGGTCAGACGAACCTCACCAACAACACAGCCTCCAACGGAGGACCCGTGTTCAGCCCGGACGGCCGGGTCGCCTTCTTCAGCAACAAGGACGCCAACAACAACGAGATCTACCTGATGAATCCCGACGGCACCGGGGTGACCCGGCTGACCAACAACCCCGCGGTCGACGAGCGGCCGGCGTTCTCCCCGGACGGCACCAAGATTGTTTTCACCTCCGACCGGTCCGGCAACCGCGAGATCACCGTCACCAACACCAACGGCAGCAGCGGCGCACTCAACCTGACCAGCAACCCCGCGGTCGACGACTGGGCGTGCTGGGCCCCCACCCCAGGAACAGCCACCACGACCACACTGTCGGTAACCCCGATTTACCTTCCCCTCGGGTTAGCGGGCTACGCCCTACCCATCACCAGAGTCGCGCCCGTTAACGCGGCCGGGACCGTCCAACTCAAAGACGGAACCACCAACATTGGCGCCCCGATACCCGTAACCTTCGGCATCGCCGTCGGCCACTTGGTATCCCTGCCACCAGGCCCACACTCACTCACCGCGACCTTCATCCCCACCAACCTGGCAGCCTTCCAACTGTCAACATCGAACACCGTGACGTTGACGCTCTAGCGGATTGTGCGCCGTGCCTGGGTGACCGACACCCAGGCCACGGTCGTTTCAAGATCGCTTGTAGAGTTGCGGTGATCGCACATCCCCTCCCGAATCCCGCCCGCGCTGTGGTTCCCGAACTCAACAGGAACGCTGGTCGAGGGCGGCGCGACAGCTCTGCTGTTGAGTTCGGGAACCACAGCGCGGGCGGGGCACCCACGCGTGGTCAGGATTGACCTTGGACGGTGGGCTGCGGTGGAGTCACCGGCCACTTATGCGATCTTGAAACGACCGTGGACACCCAGGCACGGCAACTCAGTCGTGAGCGCCGCAGGCGAACAACACACATCCAGCAGCCAACCAAGGGATGGCGAAGAAACCCACAAGGGACTACTTCGTGGTCAACCGGGACAGGTAAGAGTGGCCGCATCCCGACCACGTGCCCGCTCGGTCGGTCCGTTTATGCGACCCACCCGGTGGTGACACACGCCCAGGCAAAGCGTGACAGTTCCACCACTTTCTTGAGATTTCCTTGGCTCCCAGGGAACCCACGACCCCCCGCGTACGACTCCTGGTCTGAGCGAATCGGATTATCCGCTCAAAAGATAATTAACCGGACAGCAGGAGGTAACAGGATGATGAACAACGACACGGGGGCCAAACGGCGCTGGCGGCGCCGCGCCATCACAGTCATCGGCCTGGGAGTCACCCCGATCGTGGCCTTCGCGGGCCTGGCGCTCGCGCACCCGGCGTTCTCCAATGACGCGCCGGGATTCCCCAACCCGCAGGGCAGCACAACTACCCCGTATTCTGCTGGTTCGCGGCCCACGCTGAACATGTTCGTGGAGTTCGAGCAAAACGGCGTGATCTTCAAGGGGGCGTTGAACACCACCGTCGATGTCAAAGTCACCGTCCCCGACGGCTGGACCAACCCGGCCTGCGGGAACGCGAGCACCTCGACCGGCAACCGGCAGGTAGGCACCGTCGTGCCCGGCTGGACGTGCGTCATCGAGACCGTCAACGCCCACCAGGTACTGCACTGGCACGGTCCCCAGGTCAGCCCCACGCAGACCGAAGCGGACAGCGCCCAGTTCTTCACTTTCCCGGTCACGGTGCCCTCCCCGACCACCACGATCAGCTACGGCGCGACCGGCAGTACAGCCGAAGGCTTCTACGTGGAGCAGGTCTACGCCAGCACCACCGACTTCTCGCTGTGGAAGACCCCGAACAGCACCCGGCCAGGCGAGGTCGCCAACGGCATAGTCCGCACCGTGGCGGCGGCCCCAAACCCCTCACCAACACCAAGCCTCACACCAACACCAAGCCTCACACCAACACCAACGGTGACGCCCACTCCGACGCCTACACCCACGCCTAGGGCCACGACCACCACACTCAACGTGTTTCCGAACCCGGGCTTCGTGGAGTTTCCGGAGATCTTCCTGGTGAACGTCGCACCGGCAAACGCGACCGGAACCGTCCAGTTCAAGGACGGCACCACCACAATCGGTGCCCCGGTGCCGGTGTTCGGTGGCTTCGCACTGCTCATCAACCCGCTGCCGAAGGGGACGCACTCGCTGACTGCGGTGTTCACCGCCACCAACCCGGCGGCGTTCGCCCCATCGACATCGAACACGGTGTCACTGACGGTCAACTCGCTGTTCTGAGCGCAGTGACCGCCATCTGAGAACCGCCCGTGAGCGGGAACCAGTGCGAAGACACTGGTTCCCGCTCACGGGCGGTAGGAGATCCCCATGAATCGACTGCCCCGCTGCGCACCCTGTGTTGACCGCCCCGCTGCGTGAGGCTGACCGCGTCAGCGTGCCCGGGTCGGTGATCCTGATGTCAACCGCCGATGAGGACGACGTAGTGCCGGTTTAGTGCCGTTGAGCGCGCGGATCGAGTCCGGGTCGGGCCAGCACCCAACGCCCGCCCAGTGATAGTCGAGGGCCGGGCGCATCTTGCGCTGGTTACATCCTGGCTGCGGCGTTTGGCACTGGCCTGGTTGGCCGCGCTCAGGCTCACCGGGACCACACCACTCACCCGCACCACGCAAGAGACCGCAGACATCAGCTAGATACTGCTGTTGGGGCTACTTTCCACCGGCACGGTGGCGACCGCGCTCGGCGACCTGGTCGAGTAGCGCGTCGCCGATCTGGAACCACACGAGGCAGGGGAAGCGGCGGCGGCGCCCCCACGGGACGCGGCGGCAGGCGCGGCACCGGCCCCTGCGGGTCGCGGGCTGGTGATCGAGCAGGACGGACCGCAACGCGTCGATCGCCCCGGTGTGGTACCCCACCCGCTCCAGCTCAGCCAGCCACTCCACGGTCCGGGCCGGCAGCGCGGCGTCAGGTCGCGGTGGGTGAGTCGACATGACGGGCTCACCCCAGTGTCACGCAGGCCCGGTCACCGGGCATACGCGGCCAGCGTGAGCAGTCGGTCTCGCAGCTGCCGGTCGGTGATCGTGGGCGCGTCGTCGGCCAGCGTGATCACCTGCCGCAGCGCGCGGCGCAGCCGCCCGATCTCCTCGACCGCCCCGGCGGGGTAGGCGGCACGCAAGTGCGGGTTGACCACGGTTATCGCCCAGGTCATACCGCACATCGCGCAGGACCATGCTTGGACCACCTCACCGACACTGGTGGTCCGCTGTACCCCGGTGGTGGCCACGCATCCGGAACACGACGCAGCCGTGCCGGGGTCGTAGGCGGGCATCATCGTGTGGGTCACCTCAGGGTTGGTGTGGGGTGTGGGTGGGCCGGCCGCCGGGAGCGGGCACGGGGGGCATGGCTCAACCGGCGGCCGAACCGGGGATCAGGTGGCGCTGGGATCGGAGTCGCCGACGTAGTGGCCCGACGGCTGGCCGCCGTCGGCGCTCCAGCGGACAGCCTCGCGCACGCGCTCCGAGTATCGCGGGGAGATGGTGGTGCCCTCAGCGAAGATCAGACGGCAGCGTTCACAGTTCAGGCCCGATAGTGGCTGGTCGTGCTGGGTGAGGCTCGTCATCATCACGAGCCGCGAGTAGGTGCGGCCAGAGGGAGCGCCGGTCATAGCTAGGGCACCTCTTTCGCGGTGGTTGGTCAACCAGCGGTCTGGCCCTGGTCGTCCTGTGTCGGGTCGACCGGCGTGGGCTGGTTGCGGGTAAGGAGACACCAAGGAAGGATTTGCTCACAACGATCAGCAAATGGGGCCCTGCATGGGTCAGGAAGTGGGCCGTGGTGGACAAGCCGAGCGGCAGTGGGTCGCCAGGAGGTGGGAAGCGGCGGCCTGGGCGTCCACTGAAGATCACCGACCCGGCGAGCTCGGCGGTTGCGGCGCTCGGCGCGGAACTGCGGCGGTTGCGGATCGGCCGTGGGTTGACGTTGGAGCAGCTTGGCCGCCTGGTGAGGTACTCCTGGCAGCACCTGGGCGCGGTAGAGCGAGGTACCGCAGTGCCCTCGGAAGTCTTGGTAACAGCATGCGATGCTGCGTTGTTGGCGAATGGCCGTTTGATCTCGATGCTGTCGGCGGTGATTCGGGAGCAGGCGCGAGTCCGGCATCAGCATGAGGCGGCTAGGCGTCCAGCTCGGCTGACCGATCCCGTCGGGGCGAGGGCTCGCCAGGTGTGCGACCAGGACGACCTTGATTGGGCACGGCTGGCTGACGCGACTCGTCGGCCCTCGCGGCTGAGTACCGCAGTTGTTGAGGATCTTGAACTGATCACCGATCGGCAGCGGCGCCTGTATCACAAGCTGTCCTCGGCCGAGATGATGGTGCACGTCCAGGCACAGTTCGGGCTGCTGGTGTCGCTGTTGGACAGTCCGCAGCCGGACTCGCTGCGGCACCGGGTGGCGTCGGCGGCTGCCGAGGCGGCTGGTTTCGCGGCGTGGTTGTGGTACGACCTGGGTGACCTATACACGATGAGTCACTGCTATCGGCAGGCGGGCCTGGCCGTTGACGAATCGTCCCATGCTGGCCTACGGTCCTACATTCTGGGCTACCAGGGTCGCGTCGCGCGGGCACAGGGCCGGCCGGAGTTGGCGCTGGGATTGTTCGACGAGGCACGGCAGACTGCCGGGTGGTCTGTTTCTGACCCCACTCGGTCGTGGTTGACGGTGTTGGCTGCGGATGCGCTGGCGCGGGTCGGCCGCCGTCGCGAAGCGCTGGCCGCACTGGATACCGCGCGGTCGCTGCTGGCGGGTCAGGACAGCCGCAGGGATGAGTGGATGTATGACTTCGACGAAGGCAGCCTCGCTATCCATGCGGGTACGTGCCTGCTCACGGTAAGGCAGCCGGAGAGTGCGGCGGCGGCGTTCACAGACGCGCTGCGCTTGGTGCCCCCGTCGTGTGAGCGTCGCGGCGCGGAGATCCGGGTTGGGCTTGCGGCTGCACGGCTGGCGTCAGGAGAAGTGGAGGAGGCGCAACGGTTGACGCTGGTCTCCCTGGAGACCTTCGCTGCCCGGGGTTCGGTTGCGGGCCTGCATCAGATCCGGAAGTTGCGCGGGACGTTCCGGGCCAGAGGTCACGTCAGCGCCGTTGCCGCCATTGATGAGCGGGCGCGGGCCTTGGAGGCCGTACCAGTGTGACTGGACAAGCCGTTGTCTCGGTTGATGCCGTGCAGTGCGTCGGGGAGTACGTGTACTGGATCGAGGGACGGGCCAGTGGTGATGTTCTGGTCCGGTCACGCGGGTCGGCCGGTGTTGAGGATGTCCTGCCGCCTGGCGTGGCGGTAGCGTCCTACGTCCATGAGTACGGTGGTGGCGCCTATCTGACCACCGATGATGCTCTCTGGTTCGTGCGTGCTGATGACCAGCAAATCTGGCGGAGTACCCAGGCTGGGCTGCGCGCGGTCACTGCGGCGCCGCAGCACGGCGAGGACCGTTACGCGGACCTTCGCCTGAGTGCACCTGGGCTGCTCGTCGCCGTGCGGGAGCGTCATGACAACGGAGGTGTGACCAACGAGCTGGTGATGCTTCCGGCCGACGGATCCGCTGCCCCGTGGCCGGTGGCACAAGGCTGGGACTTCTACTCCTTCCCCCGGCCCAGTCCCGACGGGAGCACGCTGGCCTGGACGACATGGCGGCACCCCCTGATGCCCTGGGACGGCACGTGGCTGTGGACAGCCGAGATCCGGGAGGACGGCACGCTCGGTCCCGCCTGGCATATTGCCGGCGGCCCGGAGGAATCGGTGTTCCAGCCGGAATGGAGTCCCAACGGGGTCCTGCACTTCGTGTCTGATCGCACCGGCTGGTGGGACCTGTACGCCTGCCCACCCGACGGTGCCATCGTCTCGCTGGTTCATTGTGAGTCGGCGGATCTGGGCACGGCGCAATGGGAGTTCGGCTACTCCACCTACGCTTTCCTGGATCACGACCGGATCGCTCTCCTCGCGCACCAAGGCGGAGCCACCCAGCTCAACATCTGGGACCCTCACCGGCCCGAGGTACGCGCCGTCGAGTTGCCCTATACGTCGATAAAACCTTATATGGCTGCACACGCCAGAGGGGTCACGATGATCGGGGCGGCTCCGGATCGGATGCCCACTGTCATCGTGGCTGATATCGGCAGTGGCGAGTCACACGAGTTGACAGCGGCGACTAGAGTCGCGCCCGGATCGCGGGCGCCGAATCCCGAAGTTGTCGACATCCTCGCCCGGGATGGCGGCCGGGTGCATGCCACATTGTACCGTCCCCAACCAAGCAAAAACCCCGCGCCGGTGCCCGTAGTAGTCCGTGCGCACCCAGGGCCGACCTCCAACGCTCCTCTGCGGCTCGACCCGTGGGTCCAGTTCTTCGTCGACCACGGGTTCGCGGTGCTCGACGTGGACTACCGGGGCAGTACCGGCTACGGTCGCGCCTACCGCAACGCGCTCCGCGGCCACTGGGGTGTACTGGACGTCTCCGACTGCGTCGATACCGTCCAGGCGGTCGGACGAGACGGGACTCTTGACCTGACCCGCGTCGTCATCAGCGGTGCGAGCGCGGGTGGCTACACCGCGTTGCGCGCCGCGACGAACACCACAAAGTTCCGGGCTGCCACCGTACGCTCTGCCATTGTCAACCCCGCAGCATGGCGCACCGCCGCACCCAAGTTCCAATCGCATCATGCCGACCTCCTCCTGGGCCCAACCAGCACGTGGCGGGACCGGTCCCTGCTCCGCCCCGGTACAACCGCCCACTGCCCTATCCTCGCCTTTCACGGTGACCGGGACACCATCACACCACTTCGCCAAGTCCGGGAGTTTGTCGCGACGCTCGGTGAACGGGTATCCCTCGTTGTCTACCCAGACGAGGGCCACGGACTGAGCCGACCCAAAAACATCGAACACGCGACACACACTGAGCTAGCGCACTATCGCGCAGCACTGGACAGCTGAGTTCTCGGCCAAATCATGTGATAAACATGGCCGGGGTACCGGCCGGGGCTGGCCGCCGACAAGCCTCTCCTTGCCGGGACCCCCTGCCGATGCCCCGGGGCGTGAACCTCGGCAGGGAGGTAGCGACAGGCTACGCGACGCCAGGTGGTGAACACCCGCAGTGTGGATCGCGAAGGCACGATCACGCTGCTGGGCACGGGTGATCACCACTGTGACGTTCTCCACGGCGCAGGCCTCGAACCCGGCCACGGTGGAAAGATCCACACTCGACCTAGTTGATCTCCAGCTGTCCGCGGGTTGCCCGCAAAACGCCCTGTACGCCTGGCATGGAGCATCGAGCTTAGTACGACAGCCGCATCCTGTAATTTTCGAGGTGTTGTCGCTGGTCGCGGCATGCCCGGTTGCGCGCTAGGTGATATCACCAGCGGAATCGCGGGCTGCACCTCAGACACCATGATCACGGATCGAGATCACATAGTGCGGCTGCCGTGTTAGGCAGTAACTGTTTGCCGGTCTAGCGCGACAGGAAACATACGCGGAGCGCAGGCCGGCAGGTTTTTGATGTGACTACTAAGGGTTAGCTGTGGTCGACGGAGCGAACTCCATCTCGTACCCGCAAATGGATCGAGCGCGGACAGAGCGGATCGCGTGAGAGCTGAAGCGCCACAGGTACCGCGCGCTGATCCACATTGGGACAGGGTACCGTGGGCGAAGCCAGGACAATTCGATACGGAGTCACACATTGTGAACAAACCAACACGCATATAAACAACGCACAGTGATGATGCGGTGGCCCGCACACACAGGCAGGGCCTCCCATCTGTGTATGTTTGCTAACTCGCAGCAAGGAAGAAACGGTGAGAAACCAGCACTGGGAACGAATGGAGTACCTGAGGAATCGCATCCAGGACCAGCAGATCCTGAAAGATGCACAGGCCCAGAACGGCCCGTACTGCCAGGCCTTTCAGGGCGAGATCACCAACCTTACAAGCGAGCTGCGGGAATGGGAGAGGAACATCGGCGAAATCAATCAACTGGAAGACGAAATCGCCACCGCCAATGAGCTGATCGAGGCTGCGAAATGGAAAAAGTTGCACGCCGCTGACAACTGGTTCCGGTTAACTATAGTGTGCTTTCTGATTGGTGTTTCGCTGTTGGCGCTTAGATTTCGGTGGTCGCTAAAGCTGATTCCGCTGTGGCTGATTTTGGTACTGCTGGCGCTGGCGGGGGGCGCCTGGCTCATGGCGATGATGCCACGCACGTCAGCGCGGAACAAGGTGGCCACAGAGAAGCGCCGGTTGGCCCAGCTGCGGAAGGAGCAGGACAAGCTCATCCCCGAAAAACATCCATCGACCAAGCCTTTCCCTCGCTTCTCGCACGAAGTCATCGTCCGAAACAAGTAGCCCAAGCTGTTCATGCTGGTCAAGGGCGCGTGCCACGGTACAGGTTCCGCTTACTGATGTACTGCACCACTCCGTCGGGCACCAGGTACCAGACTGGCTGACCGCGCCCGACGCGCCGCCGGCAGTCTGTCGAGGAGATCGCCATGGCGGGCACCTCAACCAGGCTCACCGCACGGTCAGGCAGATGCTTGCTGTCCAGGCGGAACCCCGGGCGGGTCACCCCGACCAGGTGGGCCAGAGCGAACAGCTCGTCGAGCCGCTTCCAGGACAGTATCTGCGCCAGCGCATCGGCGCCGGTGATGAAGAACAGCTCGTGGTCGGGGAACTGGGTGTGCAGGTCGGTGAGGGTGTCGACGGTGAACGTGGGAGCCTGGCGGTCGATGTCCACCCGGCTGGTGGAAAACCGCGGGTTGGACGCGGTAGCGATGACCGTCATGAGGTAGCGGTCTTCGGCCGGGCTAACCTCACGGGCATTCTTCTGCCACGGGATCCCGGTAGGCACGAACACAACCTTGTCCAACTCGAACAGAGCCTGCACCTCACTGGCGGCGACGAGGTGGCCATGATGGATCGGGTCAAAGGTCCCGCCCATCACCCCAAGGCGCCGGTCGGACATGGGAGCAGCCTAGGTGAACCGTTCGAGGTCGCCTCCGGCGGCGATACGCTGAGGCCTCGGCGAGCAACCGGTGGTGGGACAGTGGTGGCGAGCAAGAGTCTCAGCGAGGTCTCAGCGAGGGAGCTGGCGCTCGTCGACGCCGTGCGGTCGGGCTGCGTGGTCGAGTGCAGCACACTCAGCACTGAGCAGTTGGGCACCACGGACAACCCCCGCTATACCATCCGTGCCGAGCTCCTGCGGGAGCTGGTGCTGGGACGCGGCGGTGAGCGTCTTGATCCACTGGGAGTGCGCGTCCATGGAGCACGGATCACCGGAACGCTTGATCTCACCCATGTTCCGGCCGCGGTGGGGCTTGAGCTGCGAGGCTGCTTTTTCGAGCGCGCTGTGCTGCTGGTCAGTGCCCGCCTGCCCTGGCTGACTTTGGCGGGCTCCCACCTGTGGGCTCTGGACTGCGATGGCCTTCAGGTCGACGGCGATGTTCTGCTCGGCGACGGATTCACGGCCACCGGCCACGGCGACTACGGTGCGATTCGGCTGCTCGGCGCCCACATCAGGGGCCAACTCAACGTCAATGGCGCGAGGCTGACCAACGAGACCGGGCCGGCCCTCATCGGCGACGGGCTACACGTCGACGGCGACGTGTTCGGCGGGGGGTTCATCGCCATCGGACACGGCGAGCTCGGCGCGGTGCGACTGCCCGGCGCCCACATCATCGGGCAACTCAACCTCAATGGCGCCGAGCTGGCTAACCAAGCCGGGCCCGCCCTCATCGGCGACGGGCTACACGTCGACGGCGGTCTGGTGCTCGCCGAGGGGTTCACCGCGACCGGACACTATGAGCGCGGCGCGGTGCGGCTGCCCGGCGCCCACATCGGCGGCCAACTCAACCTGGATGGCGCGGTGCTGATCAACACGACCGGGCCCGCCCTCATCGGCGACCACCTCGCCGTCAACGGCGGCGTGTTCCTCGACGGTTTTACCGCCAGCGGACACGGCGAAGACGGCGTGGTTCGGTTGCCCGGCGCCCACATCACCGGCCAACTCAACCTGGACCGCGCGGAGCTGACCAACCCCACCGGGCCCGCCCTCATCGGCGACCACCTCCGGGTCGACAGCGACATGTTCGCCGAGGGACTCACCGCCACCGGACACAGCCACGACGGCGCCGTGCGGCTCGCCGACGCCCACATCAGCGGCCAGCTCAACCTCAGCCACGCGAAACTGACCAACCCGGCCGGGCCCGTCCTTGACCTGGAGGACGCCGAGGCCAAACACCTGTTCCTGCCCGCCCCGGTGTTCTGCCCACATGGTGCGGCCAAGAGAACAAGCTGTGCGGCGCCGGAGCATCGACTCACGCTATCCGGCCTCGCCTACACGTCACTGCATGCGGTCGACTGGCGGGAGTGGCTACACCTGATCACCCACCACACCCGCGACTACCGGCCTCAGCCCTACCAGCAGCTTGCCACCGCGCTGAGAGCCAGTGGCCACGAGTCCGCCGCGCGGGAAGTCCTCATCGCCCAGCAGCGGGACCGCTACCACCGCGGTGAGCTCGGTGGCCCGCTAGCCAAGGGCGCGCACTGGCTCTGGGGAGCACTCACCAGATACGGCTACCGCAGCGGTCGCGCTGTCCTCGCCCTCCCGCTGATGCTCATCATCGCGGCGGGGCTGGGCATCGCCGCCGGGCACACCTCCCTTGGCCCAGGCCGCTACGTCACCGCGCACACCAGCCAAGCCCCTGACCCCCACTCGCCGTGCTCCCTGGTCGAGCAGATCGGCGTAGGTATCGACCGCAGCGTGCCGCTGGCCCCCTCGGGCATCGGCAACCACTGCGATGTCGACACATCCAGCCCAGCTGGCCAAGCGTTCACCGTATCCACCTGGATACTCCAAGCCCTGTTCTGGACGTTGGCCGCGCTCGCCATCACCGGTTACCTCGGTGTCATCCGCACGACCAGCGCGCCGGGATGACCACAAACTGCCGCAGGTACAGGTCCGCGAAGGTGACTGGCCCGCGTGGCCCGGGCACCCGGTCGACGTTGATCCCGGTCTCGGGGACCCGGCGTAGCGTGAACCCGTCGAGCAGGCGGGTACTGGCGTTCCAGAACGCCCCGGTACCGGCGTAACCGTCCAGGAACTCGCGGGCAGCGGATTCGTCGCTGGTGACGATCGTGGCGGCCAGCCCTGAGGTCTCCTGGTTCGCGACGTGGGCGGCGTGCCCCGGACCGGCCACCCAGCTCACGGTCAGCGTCGCCTCCCGGCCGGCGTCCAACGCCCACTCGTGCCCAAGCGGGTGGGCATGCGGCGGCAGGGATAGTGCGATCCCCCGCTGGCGGGCCGCGGCGAGCAGCGCATCGTGTAACCGGTCCGGGACGCCCTCGGCCACCAGCAGGAGGTTGACCCGGTTGCAGACACCCAGCCGGTCCAGCCCGGCCACCAGCAGCTCGACGGCCAACGCGGGATCGGCGGCGGTGTCGATGTAGAGCACGCCACCACCGTCAGCATGCGCCAACACCCGCACCCCATGGCGGGCGCCCTCGGCGGTCAGCAGCCGGGTGGTCTCTCCGCTGCCCCGCACGATAACCAGCGGAATCAGCTCGGGCTGCCGCACGAGAGCGACAGCGCTGTCCCGGCGTGAATCAGGCACCAGTTGCACAGCGTCGGAGTCCAGCCCGGCGTCGGCCAGAGCCGGCGCGATGACGTGCTCGCGCAGCGCCAGCGCGGAGCGCAGCGCCGCTGACCCGGTTCGCAGCACCCCCGCGTTGCGGGACTTCACCAGCTGCGAGGCGACATCGACGGTGACGTTGGGGCGAGCCTCGAAGGTGGCGCCCACCACGCCCACCGGGCGGCGGCGCTCGATCAGTCGCAACCCGTCCGGACGATCTTCCAGCACCTGGTCCCGGGGCGGGAACGGGACCTGGGCGAGCAGGGCGAGCTGGCCGGCCATCTCGGTCAGCCGAGGCTGCCCCAGGCGTAGCCGGTCGATCAGCGCCTGGGTCATCCCGGCCTGCTCAGCGGCGGCGATGTCGGCGGAATTCGCGGCGAGCACCTGCGCGGCGGAGACGGTCAGCCGCCGCGCCATGGCGTCCAGCGCGGCGTCGATCATCTCGTCGGAAGCGCTGGCCAGGACAGGCGTGGCGCGCTGCGCCCGCCGCGCGCACTCAGTGACGATCTCGGAGGCTGACACGGGGGCAGCCTACGGCTACTCGTGAGTGGCATTGAGTGCTGGAACACTGTTACGCAGTCACAAGCCGGTCACACCGGCACCAGGTCGTCGGCGTGCACGACTTCGCGGCGCAGCTCAGCGGGCAGGTCATGGGTGGAACGGCCGATCAACTCGGGTAGCTCCGCCGCGTCGAACCCCACCATCCCCCGGGCGATGACGACGTCGCGCTCATCGACCAGCTCCACCACGTCGCCAGCCTCGAAGCCACCCTCAACGCCAGTGATGCCGGCCGCGAGCAGCGAACGCCGACGGTGCACCACCGCGCACACCGCCCCGTCATCGAGCCGTAACCGGCCGGCCGCGCCCGCGGCGTGGCGCAGCCAGAACCGGCGAGCCGACAGGCGGGCCCCGGTGACCGCGAACGCGGTGCCAACATCAGCCGGGCCCAAGGCTCGGTCGACTTGCGTCGCGGCGGCCAGCAGCACCGGCACCCCGGCTTGGGAGGCCACCGCTGCGGCCGCGAGCTTGGAGGCCATCCCTCCGGTACCCAGCGCACCGCCGTCACCGGCCCGCACACCGCGGGTGTCAGCCGGCCCAGTCACCTCCGGGACCAGCCGAGCCGAGCCGAGCCGAGGGTCACTGTCGTAGAGCCCGCCGACGTCGGAAAGCAACACCAACGCGTCAGCGCCCACCAGGTGCGCGACCAGGGCGGCGAGCCGGTCGTTGTCTCCGAACCGGATCTCGTCGGTGACCACCGTGTCGTTCTCGTTGACCACTGGCACCACACCGAGGCCGCGCAGCCGGGCGAACGTGCGCTGTGCATTGTGGTAGTGCGCGCGGCGCACCAGGTCATCTGAGGTCAGCAGCACCTGACCGACGGTGCGGCCATGCCGGGACCAGGACTGCACATAGGCATACCCGAGCGCCAGCTGCCCGACACTGGCTGCGGCCTGCTGGGTGGCCAGATCCCGAGGCCGGCGGCGCAGCCCCAACGGCGCCAGCCCGGCGGCGATAGCACCCGAGGACACCATGACCACATAGGTGCCGGCGGCGACACGGCCGGCGATCGCGTCAACCAACGTGTCCAGCCTGGCCCGGTCCAGGCCGCCGACGGCCGTGGTGAGCGAGGACGAGCCAATCTTGACCACCAGGTGCCGGGCCCGCGCCACGGCCTGCCTGGCCGGGCTCACTCCCGCTCCACCGCACCATCGGCGAGTGGCTCGCGCCGCACGCGGCGAGCGGCCTTGCGCTGGGCCGCGCCGGCGCGCTCGTCAGCGTCCAACCGCCAGTCCGTCCCCCGCCCGCCGAGGCGAACCGCAGCCGCGCCGGCCGGCGTGGCGGGTTCCCAGTCGAAGGTGACGTGGCCGATGGTGACCGGGCACCCAGCCCGGGCGCCCGCGGCGGCCAGGGCATCCTCGACGCCGAGCCGGGCCAGCCGGTCGGCGAGGTAGCCGATGGCCTCGGCATTGTCGAAGTTCGTCTGCCGCACCCACCGCTGCGGGCGTCCGCCACAGACGATGAACCCCCCGGGCCGATCGGGGTCAGCCGTGACCTCGAAACCAGACTCGTCGACCGCCGTGGGACGCAGCACCACCCGAGTCGGTTCAGCGCCGGGCAGCGACTCGCGGTACTGACGCACGACTGCGCCGAGCGCGAAGCGCAGTTCCCGCAGACCTTCAGTGGTCATCGTGGACACGCCGTGCACCGGCAGTCCGCGGGCCGCGAGCTCGGGTGCCGCGAGATCAGCCAGTTCCCGGGCATCCGGGACGTCAATCTTGTTGAGTACCACCAACCGGGGGCGAGAGGCCAGCTCGCCGCCCAGCGACGGAGTGTAGGCGGCGAGCTCGCGTTCCAGAGCATCCACATCGGACAGTGGGTCGCGGCCGGGCGCGACG
>JBOHFY010000215.1:0-7899 GCA_050699895.1 Pseudonocardiaceae bacterium | reverse complement strand
GCCATAACCTCAGGTCAATGAGGCCTCAGGGGCTGCCGATGCTTCGGTGTGGTGGAGGTGCCGGGAATCGAACCCGGGTCCTTCGTCGCCTCGTCAGGGCTTCTCCGTGCGCAGTCCGCTACGTCTCTACTCGGACCCACCGGTCATGCGGACGAGCCGGTGTGACGATCCCAGTCGCTGTAGGTGTCCCGTCGAGGCCCCGCGACCGGGCCTGGCGGTAAAGTCCCCGAGCTGATGCCGGGGTCCGGGGCGGGGACGCCCCCGGTCCGACAGATCCGCTCCTCGCTCAGGCGGCGAGGGCGAGATCGCGCTGACTTGAGTCGGCGCTTATAGGGTTGCGATGACGCTTACGGTGGTCTCTCGCCTGCACCGGCACGCTTCCCACTGACTCAACATCCGAAGTCGAAACCGTTCACCCCCTTGCTGGGCTAACAACCGGCCCATCGTAGCGCCTAGACGCCCAACATTCACCCCATACCCTTGGCCCGCCGCCCCATGGCCCGGGCCACCTCGCGGTTCGCGTCGCGCTTGGCCAGGTCAGCCCGCTTGTCGTAGGACCGCTTGCCGCGGCCCAGCGCGATCTCCACCTTCACCTTGCCGTCGGCGAAGTACATCGACAGCGGCACCAGGGCCAGTCCCTGCTCTCTGGTCTTGCCGATCAGCCGGAGAATCTCCTTGCGGTGCAGCAGCAACTTGCGGGTCCGCCGGGGCTCGTGGTTGGTCCAGCTGCCCTGGGTATATTCCGGGATGTGCACGTTGCGTAGCCACACCTCACCGTCGTCAACGCTGGCGAAGGCGTCGGCGAGTGAGGCGCGGCCGGCCCGCAGGGACTTCACTTCGGTGCCGGTGAGCACGATGCCCGCCTCGTAGGTGTCCATGATCTCGTAGTCGTGCCGGGCCCGCCGGTTCGACACGATCACCTTGCGACCGCTCTCTTTCGGCATTAGATCCGCACATAAAGACGCAAGGTCAGGTAACCGGTCAGCGTGGCGACAACGGCACCCACCAGCAGCAGGATCGGGGCGACCGAGACGATGTCCGCGTAGCCCAGCCGGGGCACGATCGCCGCCTCGAACACCCCGGCCAGCACCCGGTCCACGAAAGCCACCTTGCCGACCACCAAGCCCACGATCGCCAGGATGCCACCGACCGCGCCGGCGACCACCGCCTCCAGGAGGAAGGGTAGCTGGGTGTACCAGCGGGAGGCCCCGGTCAGCCGCATGACGCCGACCTCGGCGCGCCGGGTGAAGGCCGATATCTGGATCGTGTTGGAGATCAGCAGCAGCGCCGCGAGCGCCTGGATCAGCGCGATCACGAAGGTGGCGTTGCGCAACCCGTCGAGGGCCCGGAACAGCTGCCGGAGGTACTCCCCCTGGTCGGTGACCCGGTCCACGCCGGGACGCCCGGTGAACGCCTTGGCGATGGAGGGGAAACGCGCCGGATCGGACAGCTGAACGCGCAGCGACGCCGGTAGCGCCTCAGGCCTGGCCAGCTGAAGGAGCTCGGGCTGACCCTGGAAGATGCGCTGGAACCGCGCGAAGGCAGCCTGCCTGCTTTCGAACAGCACGGTCTGCACGCCGGACGTGGACTCCAGCTGCCCCCGCAGGGCCGAGCAGGTGCTCGACGTGCAACCGAGGTCATTCGCGCTGAAGTCGGCGCTGAGATACACCACGGTCTCGACGCGCTGTTAGTAGTCCTGCTGCATCAGGTCTATGGTGCGGACCACGAGAAGGCCCCCGCCGAGCAGGCCGAGTGAGATCGCGGTCGTCAGGATCATCGCCACGGTCATCGTGACGTTGCGGCGCAGGCCGGTCGCGACCTCGCTGAACACGAAGCTGGCACGCATGGGCGGTGGACATTCCTCAGGTAGGTGGTGGGAATCCTAGCGGCCGGCTAGCGGCCGACACCGTACACGCCGCGGCTCTCGTCCCGGACTACGTGCCCGAGGTGGAGCTCCACGACGCGACGGCGCATGGAGTCGACGATCGCGTGGTCGTGGGTGGCCATCAGGACGGTGGTGCCGGTTCGGTTGATCCTTTCCAGCAATAGCATGATCTCGTGACTGATGTCGCGATCCAGGTTTCCGGTGGGCTCGTCGGCCAGCAGCAGCAGCGGCCGGTTCACGAAGGCTCTGGCGATCGCCACCCGCTGCTGCTCTCCGCCGGAGAGCTCATGCGGCATCCGGCCCGCCTTGCCCTCCAGACCGACTAGGTCAAGCACCTCGGGTACCACCTTGCGGATGGTGTGCCGAGGCTTGCCGATCACCTCAAGGGCGAACGAGACGTTCTCGGAGACGGTCTTGTTACCCAGCAGCCGGAAGTCCTGGAACACGCACCCCACCCGCTGGCGCAGCTGCGGGATTCGGCGCTGGGAGAGCTTGCTGACGTTCAGGTCCGCCACGTAGACCTCGCCTTTGCTCGGCACCTCCTCACGCAGCAACAGACGCAATAAAGTGGACTTACCCGATCCGGACGGTCCGATGAGAAACGCGAACTCGCCCTTCTCCACCTCGACGGTGACGTCATCGAGAGCGGGTCGGGTAGAAGTCCGGTAGGACTTGCTGACGTGCTCGAGCCGGATCACGAGCGGCGAGTCTACTCATCCAGGCCGGGTACCTGCCCGGCAACACGGCGCAGGCGTGCCCGAAGCCCGAAAAAGGATCAGCCGGCGAGGCGCGCTTCCCGCTGGCGACGCCACCGGATGCCGGTTTCGAGGAAGCCGTCGATGTCCCCGTCGAGCACCGCGGCCGGGTTGCCCACCTCGTGCTCGGTCCGGAGATCCTTGACCATCTGATAGGGATGCAGCACGTAGGACCGCATCTGGTTGCCCCACGAGCTGCCCTCGCCCTTGAGCGCGTCCAGCTCCGCTTGCCGCTCCTGACGCTTGCGCTCCAGCAGCCGAGACTGCAATACTCGCATCCCCGCTGCCCGGTTCTGGATCTGCGATTTCTCGTTCTGGCAGGACACCACAATCCCGGTGGGCAGATGGGTGATGCGCACCGCGGAGTCGGTGGTGTTGACGCTCTGCCCACCAGGTCCGGAAGATCGAAAAACATCGATGCGAATCTCGTTCTCCGGGATATCGACGTGGTCGGTGGGCTCAGTCACCGGCAGCACCTCGACACCGGCGAAGGATGTCTGGCGACGGCCTTGGTTGTCGAACGGTGAGATCCGGACCAGCCGATGGGTGCCCTGCTCGACCGACAGCGTGCCGTAGGCGAACGGTGCCTTGACCACGAACGTCGCCGACTTGATGCCGGCCTCCTCCGCGAAGGAAATGTCGTAGACCTCGGTGGGGTGGCCGTGCCGCTCGGCCCAGCGCAGGTACATCCGCATCAGCATCTCGGCCCAGTCGGCCGCGTCCACTCCCCCGGCCTCGGAGCGAATCGTCACCAGGGCGTCCCGCTCGTCATACTCCCCGGCCAGCAGGGTCCGGATCTCCAGCGACGCGATCTCTTTGCGTAACCGGTGGTGCTCGGTCTCGGCCTCGCGCCGCGCTGGCTCGTCAGCACCCTCCTCGGCCAGCTCGTAGAGCACCTCCACGTCCTCCAACCGCTGCCGCAGCCCGAGCACCCGCCGCAGGTCGCCCTGCTTGTGGGCGAGCTTGCTGGTGACCTGTTGGGCATGCTCGACGTCATCCCACAGGTCGGGGCGCTCGACTTGCTCCCGCAGCTCAGCCACTTGAGCCCGCAACCGGTCGATGTCCAGTACCGCCTCGATCCCGGTGAGGGTGGCGGCGAGGTCCTTGAGGTCGGCGGCGACGTCGGTGTTCACGTCGAGCCAGGGTAGTCGCCCCGTCGCTCAGTCCGTGCTCAGTCCGTGGGGATGGCGTCGAGCAACGTGAGCACCGCGCGCCGATGCGCCACCGTGAACTCCGCGACCGCCTTGGTGTAGGGATCGGTGGCGGCCACCGCGTCGGCCCTGGCCTCGTCGAGGTGACCGAGGTAGTCGGCTCGGGCGCCGCTGACCAGGGTGGCCCGCTGTTTGGGGGTGAGCGCCCCGGCGCAGGCGAGGCGCAGGATCAGCGGGCTGCGCAGGTTGTCCGAGCCGGAGGTGGAATTCAGCCAGGACTTGAACGCGCGCTTGCCAGCGGCGGTGAGGACGTACTGCTGGCTGGACCGCGCTCCCCGCTTGCCGAGCACAAGCAGGCCGGCCTCGGCGAGCACGGGCAGCTCGCGGTAAACCTGGCTGCGGGTGACACTGAAGAACGCCCCGAACCGCTCCGCCGCGGTCACGACCAGCTGCCCGCCGGTCATCGGGCCCTTGTGCAGCAGCCCGAGCAGGGCAGCCGAGGTAGCGTTCAGGTCGCGCATTCACTCACGGTGCCATGCCCGCTGGAATCTTGTCCACAATGGTCACGCGAAACTGTCCACTGTGGTAAAAATGGAGCGTAGGTCACACAACCCGGGCCGCGGCGTGGATAGCCCGGGTGATGGCGTCGATGTCAGTGTCGTCAGCCACGAACGGCGGCATCGTATAGATGAGGTCGCGGAACGGCCGTAACCACACGCCGGACCGGATCGCGGCGCGAGTAGCGGCGGCGATGTCGACCGGACGGTCGAGCTGCACGACCCCGATCGCGCCGAGCACCCGCACATCCGCGACTCCCGGCAGTCGCGCCGCCGGTGCCAGCCCGGCCAGCAGCCGCTGCTCGATGCGCGCCACGTCCGCCGCCCAGTCGCGCCCGCATAGCAGCTCGACTGAGGCGTTCGCGACCGCGCAGGCGAGGGGATTACCCATGAACGTGGGCCCGTGCGCGAGCACCGGCATCTCACCCTGAGATATCCCCTCCGCGATATCACTCGTGCACAGTGCCGCGGCCAGCGAAAGGTAGCCGCCGGTCAGTGCCTTACCGAGGCACATGATATCCGGGCTCACCCCGGCGTGCTCGGCCGCGAACAGCGCTCCGGTGCGCCCGAACCCGGTGGCGATCTCGTCGAAAATCAGGAGCACGTCGTGCGCTCGGGTCAGTTCCCGCAGCACCTGCAGATAACCAGGATTGTGGAACCGCATGCCGCCCGCGCCCTGGACTACCGGCTCGACGATGACCGCGGCGATGTCCTCGCCGTGCTGGGCGAGGAGCGTCTCGAGCCGCGCCACGTACGTCGGGTCGAGGGGAGTGTCGAATCCGGACGGCGGGATGTCGGCGAAGACCTGCCTCGGCAGCGGCCCGCTCCACAGGTGGTGCATGCCGCTGTCCGGGTCGCACACCGACATGGGGTGGAAGGTGTCGCCGTGATAACCACCGCGCCAGGTCATCAGGCGGTGCTTGCGCCCGCGCCCGAGGGACCGCCAGTACTGAATGGCCATCTTGGCGGCCACCTCAACGCAGACGGACCCCGAGTCGCAGAGGAACACGTGGCGCAGGGGGTCGGGTGTGAGCTCCACCAGCCGAGTGGCCAGGCGGATCGCCGGCGCGTTCGTGAGCCCACCGAACATGACATGACTAACCCGCGCCACCTGCTCGTGCACGGCCGCGTCCAGCACCGGGTGCGCGTACCCGTGAATAGCCGCCCACCAGGACGACATCCCGTCGATGACGTCGCGGGTTCCCTCGACCGGTTGCGCGAACCGCAGGCGTGTCCCGTGCGCGGACTCGACCAAGAAGGGCTGCTCCGCCGCCGGCATCGAGCCGTAGGGATGCCAGACATGCGCCTGATCAAGCGCGAGCAGCCGCCGCGTCGCCAGAGCGGAACACTCCGGCGCGGGGAGCTCAGGCATTGGGGGGCAGGTCCGTCCCCGCGCCCCGGTGGCGCAGCACGACCCGCGCCGGCCCGCCACCTGCCGCGGGCATGGTGGGCTCACGGCCCTCGACCGTGAAACCCGCCTCCGTGATCATTTTCAGGTCTTGGTGGCCCTCCTGGCCCGCACTGGTCAGATAGTCACCTAAGAAGATCGAATTAGCCAGATACAACGCGAGGGGCTGCATCGAGCCGAGGTGGATCTCCCGTCCGCCCGCGAGACGGACCTCCGCGTCCGGGCACACAAACCGCACCATCGCCAGAATGCGCAGGCAATGTCGCGGTGTGAGGTTCCATTCCGTGCCCAGCGGTGTGCCCTCGAACGGAATGAGGAAGTTCACCGGGACGGAGTCCGGCCTGAGCTCGCGCAAAGCCAGCGCCACGTCGACCAAGTCCTCATCGCGCTCTCCCATGCCCGCGATGATTCCCGAACAGGGGGACAAGCCCGCGCGCTGGGCACGTCGTACGGTGTCGACCCGGTCGCCGTAGGTATGGGTGGTGCAGATGTCGGAATACCTCCCATCGGCGGTGTTCACGTTGTGGTTGTAGGCATACGCACCCGCCGCCCGCAGTCGCGCCGCCTGGCCCTCAGACAGCAGGCCCAGGCACGCGCACACCTCGACCCCCGGGTGCTCGGACTTGATCACGCCGATGACGTCAGCGACGCGATCAATGTCTCGGTCGGTAGGCCCGCGCCCGCTTGCCACCAGGCACACCCGCCGCGCGCCGCCGGCGATGCCCGCCCCGGCTAACGCGGCCGCCTCGTCGGGTTTCAGCCAGGTGTATTTCAGGATCTCGGTTCTCGAACCGAGCCGCTGTGAGCAATAAAAACAATCCTCCGGGCACAGCCCGCTCTTCAGGTTCACCAAGAAGTTCAGTTTCACGCGCTTGCCGAAATAGCGCCGCCGCACCCGGAACGCGGCGGCGATCACGTTCATGAGGTCGTCATCCCCGCTTCGCAGCACGCTCAGGGCCTCATCGCGGGTAGGTCGCTGACCGCTCAAGGCTTTGGTGGCGAGGGTGTTCACGGTCTCCAGCAGGTCCATTCCCACTCCCTTTCCCATCATGTGTGCTCTCGGATCCACTCAATGAGCCGGACCCGCTCGGTGGCGGATCCGGCCATCGGGGTCACGCACAGCGTGGTGACGCCTGAGGAGCGCAGCACCTCCAGCCGCTCACGAACGTAGCCGGCGGCACCGATCAGCGAACTGCGGCGAACTAGCTCATCGGGCACCGCCGCCGCGGCGGCGTTGCTGTCCCCCGCCAGGTAGCGGTCCTGGATCACCTCGGCCTGCGCCCCGAACCCGTAGCGGCAGGCCAGGTCGTAGTAGAAGTTGCGACCCTTCGCGCCCATGCCGCCGATGTAGAGCGCCAACATCGGACGGAGGGCGTCGAGCAGCCCGGCGGCGGCGTGATCGTCGCCGGTGACGGCCAGCGGGGCGCTGGCCACTACGTCGAGATCGCCCAGTGCCGGGTCCCTGGTGGCCCTGCCCGCCGCCAGCGAGTCGCCCCATACCTCGGCGGCCCGCTCGGGCAGATAGAAGATCGGCTGCCAGCCCTCGGCGATCTCCGCGACCATCGCCACGTTCTTCGCACCCGTCGCCGCGATGATGATCGGGATCCGCTCCCGCACCGGGTGGTTGATCAGCTTCAGCGGCTTGCCCAATCTCGAACCGGTGCCGGACCGCGTTGTACCGGGTAGGGGGATCTGGTAGTGCCGGCCCTGGTACTCCAGCCGCTCCCGACGCCACACCGTGCGGCAAATCTCCACCAGCTCCCGGGTCCGACCCAGCGGCGCGGTGTAGGGCACCCCGTGGAAGCCCTCGATTACCCGCGGTCCGGAGGCTCCGATGCCCAGGGTGAACCGACCGCCGGAGACGTAGTCCAACCCAGCGGCGGTCATCGCCGTCAGCGCCGGGGTGCGAGTGTAGATCGGCAGGATCCCCGACGCGATCTCCAGCCGCTCAGTGCGCGCGGCGATGAACCCCAGCTGGCTGACCGCGTCGAAACTGTAGGCCTCGGGCACGAACACGATGTCGAGCCCGGCCTTCTCGTAGTCGGCCAGCTCCGCGACAGTCTCGGCGAAACCGCCGCTGTAGCTCATGTGCATCCCGAGGCGCATTACGCTCCCTTCTGCGCTGCGCGCCTGTGAGTGGCGA
>JBOHFY010000214.1:0-6585 GCA_050699895.1 Pseudonocardiaceae bacterium | reverse complement strand
GACGCCCTGCACGACATGCTGGACCCGGAGTCGATCCCCAAGTTGATGGCCGCGGGCACCATCGAGGTCGCGCCGCTGGCGTATATGCGCGGCCGCACCCTCAACGATGCCTTCATCATCCTCGACGAGGCGCAGAACACCACCCAGGAGCAGATGAAGATGTTCCTCACCCGGCTCGGCTTCGGCTCCCAGGCCGTGGTCACCGGTGACGTCACCCAAGTCGACCTGCCGGGCGGCCAGCCCTCCGGGCTGCGGGTCGTGCGACACGTCCTTGATGGCGTGCCCGACGTGCACTTCGCGCAGCTGTCCAGCGCCGACGTGGTCCGTCACCGGCTGGTCACTGACATCGTGGACGCCTACGCGCGGTGGGACGCCGTTCAGGAGGCCACCGATGCGTCCCCGGTGCCCCACCGTGCCGGCCGCCGCCGGAGGCGGTGACCCCCGGTGGGCATCGAGATCCGCAACGAGTCCGGCACCGCCATCCCCGAGGCGTCCATCGCGGCGGCGGCGCGTTTCGCGATGGATCGGTTGGGTGTCAGCCCGCTGGCCGAGCTGTCCGTGTTGCTGGTCAGCAGCGGGATGATGGCCGATCTGCACGAACGCTGGATGGACCTGCCAGGACCCACCGATGTGATGGCCTTCCCGATGGACGACGCGGAGGAGGGCGGGCTGCTGGCGGGTGGCAAGCCGGACAGCCCCTCCGGTGGCCCCGCGCTGCTCGGTGACATCGTGCTGTGCCCAGAGGTCGCGAGGGAACAAGCCGCCGCCGCGGGTCATTCAGCGCTCGATGAGCTGCACCTGCTCACTGTGCACGGCGTGCTGCATCTGCTGGGCTACGATCACGCCGAGCCTGAGGAGGAACGCGAGATGTTCGCCCTGCAGGGCCGGGTCCTTGCCGAGTTCCAGCGCGCCGAGGGGGCCAGCCAGCGTCGGATCGCCCAACGGGATGCGGACACCCGGCTGCTGGGCGTGGTCGGTCTGGACGGGCCGGGGGAGTCCGGCCTGCCCGGGTAACCCCCGGGATAGTCCACCGGTCGTGACAGTGCTGACGCCCTCGGTTCCTCTGCTCGTGCTGGCCGCCACCCTGGTGGTGGCTGCGGGCGGCTTCGCTGCGGCCGACGCCGCGCTGGGCACGGTGTCGCGGGCCCGGGTTGAGGCGCTGGTGCGCTCCGGCAGGTTTGGCGCTGGGGCGCTTGCGCTCGTCGTCGCCGACCGGCCCCGGCATGTCAACCTGTTGCTGTTGCTGCGGCTGAGTTGCGAGCTGACCGCCACGGTGCTGGTCACCGTCGCGGCGGTGCGGACGTTGTCGCCGACCTGGCTGGCGGTCCTGGCCGCTGGGTTAGGGATGGTGGTGGTGACCTATGTGGTCGTCGGGGTGGGGCCGCGCACCATCGGGCGTCAGCACCCCTACCGCGTCGGTCTCCTGGTGGCTGGACCGGTCCGGGTGCTGGGCCGGATCCTGGGCCCGCTGTCGCGGCTGCTCATCGTCGTTGGTAATGCGATCACGCCCGGCCGGGGTTTTCCGGAGGGGCCGTTCAGCTCCGAGGTTGAGCTGCGAGAGCTGGTGGATATGGCGGGTCAGCGCGGCGTGGTCGAGGCCGCCGAGGCCGAGATGATCCACTCCGTGTTCGAGCTGGGAGACACCGCGGCTCGGGAGGTGATGGTGCCCCGGACCGAGATCGTCTGGATTGAGCGGGGCACGCCGGTGCGCCAGGCGGTGGCGCTGTGCCTGCGTTCCGGATTCTCTCGGATCCCGGTGATCGGGGACAGCGTCGATGACATCGTCGGTGTCGTACACCTCAAGGATCTGGTGGCGGCCGAGCAGCAGGGCGACCCCGTCGGTGCGGTGATGCGGTCCGCGACGTTCGTGCCTGACTCCAAGCTGCTGACCGGGCTGCTCAAGGAGATGCAGGTCTCGCACGACCACATGGCCGTCGTGGTCGATGAGTACGGTGGCACCGCCGGCCTGCTGACGATCGAGGACATCCTGGAGGAGATCGTCGGCGAGATCACCGACGAGTCCGACACCGACCAGCAACCGCCGATCGAACACCTGGGGGACGGTACAGTACGGGTGATCAGCCGACTGCCGGTGATCGACCTAGGTGAGCTGTTCGCGGTGGACCTCTCGGACACCGATGTGGAGACCGCCGGTGGGCTGCTGGCGCAACGGTTGGGCCGGGTGCCGGTGCCCGGTGCCGTGGCCGAGGTTGCTGGCTTGCGACTGCGCGCCGAGGGTGGCAACGATCGTCGTGGGCGCCTGCGCATCACCACTGTCACCGTATGCCGGGTCTGCGCCCAGCCGGACCCCCTGCAGCCGGATGTCACTGCGCAGTCGGGTCCCGCTACCTATTGACCCCAGGTTTACCCCGCCGCGGCTGACCCGCCGCAGGAAGTGAGTGACACCCGTGCCTGAGACCGCGGACCTCGACCCCGAGGACGCCAAGATCGTGACGCTGGCGCGCGCGGCGCTGGCCCGCACCGGCGCCCAGCAGGGTGCCGCGGTGCGGGACACTGACGGGCGTGCCTACACCGGCGTCACGGTCTCGCTGCCTTCGCTGGTGCTGACCGCGTTGCAGGCGGCGGTGGCCGCGGCGGTGGCCAGCGGGGCGACCGGCTTGGAGGCGGCCGTGGTGGTGTCGGAGTCGGGGTCGGTGGACGCCGCCTCGCTGGCCGCGGTCCACGAGCTCGGGCCAGCTGCTCCGGTGCTGGTGGCCGACCAGCACGGCACTGTCCGCGACGTCCTGCGCGGGGTGCGGTAGACGTGGCCCAGGATGTGACACAGCACGCGCAAGGGCCGTTTAAGGCCGGGTTCGCCTGCCTGGTGGGGCGGCCTAACGTCGGCAAGTCGACGTTGACCAACTCGCTGGTGGGCCAGAAGGTGGCGATCACCTCCAGCCGGCCGCAGACCACCCGGCACACTATCCGAGGAATCGTGCACCAGCCCCACGGGCAGCTCGTGCTGGTGGACACACCAGGTCTGCACCGGCCCCGCACGTTGCTCGGCCAGCGGCTCAACAGCCTGGTGCGCGCGACCTGGTCGGAGGTGGACACGATCGGCTTCTGTGTGCCCGCCGACGCCGCGATCGGGGCCGGCGACCGGTTCATCGCCGCTGAGCTGGCCGCGCTGGCCGCGCGTATCCCGGTGTTCGGCATCCTGACCAAGACGGACCTGGTGCCCCCATCGCGAGTGGTCGAGCAGCTCGCCGGGCTGGCTGACCTGGCGCGCTCGGTCGGCTTCGAGTTCGCCGAGCTGGTGCCGGTGTCCGCAGTCGACGGCTTCCAGGTGGGGCTGCTTACCGACCTGCTGCTGGCCCGGATGCCGCAGTCGCCACCGCTGTACCCCAGTGGGGAGCTCACCGACGAACCGGAGCAGACCCTGGTCGCCGAGCTGGTCCGGGAGGCGGCGCTGGAGGGCGTGCGCGATGAACTGCCGCACTCGCTGGCCGTCGTGGTGGAGGAGATGAGCCCGCGGGAGGGGCGGGAGGGCCTGCTCGACGTCTACGTGAACCTCTACGTCGAGCGCGACAGCCAGAAGGCGATCGTGATCGGACGCGGTGGCCAGCGGCTCAAGGAGGTCGGCAGCCGCGCGCGGGAGCACATCGAGGCCCTGCTGGGCACCTCGGTGTACCTGGATCTGCACGTGAAGGTCGCCAAAGACTGGCAGCGCGACCCCAAGCAACTGCGCCGTCTGGGTTTCTAGCCCGGAAAATCGGGCTAGATTGGGCAAGGGGCCGTATTTAAATTTGGTCACGTGCAATGAAATACGGTCTTTCTGGTGTATTCCGGGGCAGGTCCGCGAGGAGCGGCGGTAGGCTCAATGCCGGCACTCGATGACCGGAACCTCATCAAGCCGTACCCCCGCAGACCAGCGCACAAAGAGTACGTGGGGGGTGACCGCAGGGTTCGATGTGTCGCCCGACGGCCGGGGGACGATCCGGCCGCTGGATGCGGGCAGGGCACGGCCAGGCCGCCTGGGTGTGAGCGGTGTACTTCGATCCGAACCCTCACGCCCACCGGCAGCCTGTCGGAAGGGTGCGAATCCTCCCCCCAATCCACCCTTGACACGCGTGTGATCACGTGCTTCCGGTGTGTGTCGTGGGCTGGGAGAGTGATCCCATGGCGAACCTGGGGGCAGTCCGCGCTGTCCGGACTGCGGGGCGCGCCCGCGCCGAGACCGCGAGACGGGCCAACACTGCGGTCCGTGCCAGCGCACAGAGGCCGGGATTGTCCTGCCGGAGGGCTTCTATGACGTCTTGAGCACCGCGCTGGAACCCCTGCACACCAGTGCCGGTTGGCCGGGTAGGTTGTACAGGGAAGCCTTCCGAGTGATCCTTGGCGTCCCGACAGATTCCAAGCTGGGGTTCATCAACGCCCGCTCCCGCCGCGCGGCAGTGAAACTGGACAGTGTGAAGCGGAGACAGCTCGTCCACAACGCCACCACCCTAGGCGTGGGCGCCCTCACCCTGGGGGAGCCGCTGGTGGCACTGCTAGGAGACAGCGAACCCACCCCGATCCCCGCGCGGGTCGGCGCGACCGACATCGAACAGATCCGCACCGCCACGCGGGAATTCCAGGAGTGGGGCGGCACCTACGGTGGCGGGTTGGTCCGGGAGCCCGCCATGGCCCAGTTGCGCTGGTCAGCCCGTCTACTGGATGAGGCCGCCTGCCCGGAACGGCTACGCCCCGAGCTGCACTCCGCGGTTGGCCACCTCGCCACGACCACCGGGTTCCTGACTGAGGAGATCAACGCCCAGGAGGAGGCCCGCCGGGTATACGGCTTCGGGCTGACCTGCGCCGAGCGGGCCCAGGACTGGCCCCTGCGCGCTGAGATCCTGTCCAGCATGACCAAGCAGGCGATCAGGACCGGGCGGCCCGACGACGGCCTCACGCTGGCTGAGCAGGCTCTGGTCCGCTCTGACCGCCTTACCGCGGCTGGACGGTCGCTGCTGCACACTGACCGGGGGCGTGCGCTGGCCAAGATGCGTCGGGTCAACGAGACCCTGACCGCCATCGGCACCGCCGATGAGCACTTCACGCACTTCACCCCGGACAACGAGCCGCCGGTCATGGCCTACTACAGCGCCGCGCGCCATGCCCATCTCACCGGGCAGCCCTTGGTCGACCTGGCGATCCTGGGCCACGACCCCGGTGAAGCCACCGACCGACTCACGGCGGCGGTCGCCGAGCACCCCAACACCCACACCGTCGCCCAGGCCATCTGCCTGACCAAGCTGGCCGGCCTCACGATGGTCACCGGTGACCCGCTCCAGGCCGCCGCCTTCGGGCACGCGGCCCTGGACACCGCCGGCACGATCCGTTCCTGGCGCGTGGCCGAGGAACTGCGCGAGCTGTCCCGTTACGCCGTCCCGCACCAGCACCTTGACGAGGTCGCGCACCTGCGGCACCGAATCGCCACCCTGGTGTGCACCGACCGCCCGTAGGAAGGCCCACAATTCGGTAAGTTCTCGCCAGGACGGGTGGTGCGCGTTACGCTGTGTTGTCAATCAGCTACCACAATGATGAGCTGGGGGGCACTATGGCCCAGGATCCGGATGAGGGTAAGAAGGACCCGGATGAGGGCAAACACGCCAAGGAAGATCCGTCGCGAGCTGACGGGAAAGTCCCGGATGGGACAAAGATCGATCCACGAGAACCCCCACCCGGAAAACGCGGCCGTTGACCACGGCGCACGCTGCGCGGCTGCTCGATTGTTTGGTGGAGCAGCTGACCGCTGAGGGCGACCTCACAGCGGACTGGCGGGAAACTTTTCTGGCCGTACCCCGTCACCTGTTCATTCCCGACACCGTATGGCAACAGGACCCAGCTCTCGACGGCCCGAGCGACCTGGTGCCGGTGCAGCGCAGTGAGTCCCCCGACCGGTGGCTGGAGATCGCCTACGCGAACCGGTCGGTGACTACCCAGGTTGACGACGGCCACCCCGCTGGCCCGGACGGGCGGGGCCGCGACATCTCCAGTTCCGCCAGCCATCCGGGCGTCGTGGCACAGATGCTCGCCGCGTCGGGCGCCCAGCCAGGTGAGCGGGTCCTGGAGATCGGCACCGGTACCGGCTACAACACCGCCTTGCTGGCGCACCGGCTCGGCGCCCACAACCTGGTCAGCGTGGAGATCGACGGGGCACTCGCCGGGCACGCCCAGCGGGCGGTGACGGCGGCAGGCTATGACGCGGTCACGGTCCTGACCGGGGACGGTGCGCTCGGCCACCGGGAGAGGGCACCTTATGACCGCGTCGTGTGCACCGCCAGCGTGCAGCACGTGCCGCATGCGTGGGTGTCGCAGACCCGGCCGGGCGGGCGGATCCTCACCCCCTGGGCCAACACGTACTTCGACGGGGGACTGCTGGCGCTGGAGCCACACGGTGACGGCAGCGCCACCGGCCGGATCGTCGGCAAGGCATGGTTCATGTGGCTGCGTGCGCAGCGGGTTCCCCGGGTCTCGGTCGGCCGGTTCGTCCGGGACGACCAGCACGCCGAGGTCTCAGCGACCCAGGTGCACCCGTTCGAGGTGGCCGGGGACTACGACGCGCAGCTGGCGGTGAGCCTGCGCGTGCCGGACTGCCGGCAC
>JBOHFY010000213.1:0-14789 GCA_050699895.1 Pseudonocardiaceae bacterium | reverse complement strand
GCCGCCCGGTCGAGCACGGACCTTGATCCGCGCGAGGTGTTGGGTAATCACTCCACCCTCGCGGCGGCGCTGCGTATGGGGGAATGCCGGGAAATCTTCGAAACCGATCCCGCTACCGGTAGCGAAGTGTTGTGGTTGCTGGCCAGCGATTCGTGGGCTTCGGTCTCCGACGGGCAGGTGCGCCAAGCCGGCGCCCGGAAGCTGTGGGATGAGGCGGTGGCCGCCTACCAGTGGTGGGTCAAGCATGACCGCCCGGACCGCCAGCGGTTCCACCTGACGGTGACCCGCGAGCGGCACTGGGTTTGGCTGGATGACCCGGCTAACCCGGTTACCATGTTGGTCTGAGCCGGCGGCAACCGCGAAAGACCCCTCAGGGTGTGTTGGTTGATATGCCCGGACGTCCCGGCGTTGCGTCCGGGCATATCAACCAACAATTCCTACCGTGCCGTACCGCGCTGCCTGGCACATGAGGGTTCTCCCTGAGCCGGACCCTGATTCGCATCAGGACCGCATCAGGAACGGGCGCGTTGCTTGATCCGGGAGGTGAGTTCCTGTACCTGGTCGTAGGTGCGGCGGCGTTCGGCCATCTCCTTGCGGATCTTGCGGTCCGCGTGCATCACCGTGGTGTGGTCACGGCCGCCGAAGATCTGGCCGATCCGGGGCAGTGACAGGTCGGTCAGCTCCCGGCACAGGTACATGGCGATCTGCCGGGCCTGCGCGACGTGCTTGGTCTTGCCGGGCCCGCACATGTCTTCGATGGTGAGCCCGAAGAACTCTGCGGTCACCGCCATGATGTTGGGTGCGCTGATCTCGTGCGCCGCCTCGTCGGGGATGAGGTCGCGCAGCACGATCTCAGCGAGCTGGTTGTCCACCGGCTGGCGGTTCAGCGAGGCGAACGCGGTGACGCGGATCAGCGCTCCTTCCAGCTCGCGGATGTTGCGCTCGATCCGGGCGGCGATGAACTCCAGCACCTCATCGGGCGCGGCCAGCCGGTCGCCGGCGGCTTTCTTGCGCAGGATGGCGATCCGGGTCTCTAGCTCGGGCGGCTGGATATCGGTGATCAGGCCCCACTCGAACCGGGTACGCAACCGGTCCTCCAGGGTGCCCAGGCCCTTCGGCGGGCGGTCGGAGGAGATCACGATCTGCTTGTTCGCGTTGTGCAGGGTGTTGAAGGTGTGGAAGAACTCCTCCTGGGTGCCTTCCTTGCCCTCCAGGAACTGGATGTCGTCCACCAGCAGCACGTCGACGTCCCGGTAACGGCGCTGGAAGGCCACCTTGCGGTCGTCCCGCAGGGAGTTGATGAAGTCGTTGGTGAACTCCTCGGTGGAGACGTACCGCACGCGCATACCGGGAAAGAGCCGCTGCGCGTAGTGCCCGACGGCGTGCAGCAGGTGCGTCTTGCCCAGCCCTGATTCGCCCCAGACGAACAACGGGTTGTACGCCCGGGCCGGCGCTTCGGACACCGCCACGGCCGCGGCGTGCGAGAACCGGTTGGACGCGCCGATCACGAAGGTGTCGAAGGTGTACTTCTCGTTGAGTCTGGTCTGCGAGCTTGGTGGCCGGGTCGCCGCCGGGGCGGCCGGGCCGGCGAAGGTGGGCCAGATCTCGTGCACGGTGGCCAGCGCGGCCTCCTCCTCGGTTTGTTCGCCAGAGCTGGTGGTGATGTCGACGGCAGGCCCGTTCGGCGGGACACTGCCCAGGTTGGAGCTGTCGGACACCGCGGCGGCGGGTTCGGTGAACTGCGGCGGTAACTGCGGTGGCACCGGCAGCGGGTGGTCAACCTTGACCGCGAGGGACACCTGCCGACCCAGCCGCCGGGACAGCGCCGCGCTGATCGGCTCGCGCAGTGCCCGTTCGATGGCGTCCTTGGCGAAGTCGCTGGGCGCGGCCAGCAGCGCGGTGCCATCCCGCAGGCCGATCGGACGGGTGACGCGCATCCAGGCACGTTGCTGTGGAGACAGCGTCCCGGCGGAGAGCTCCCGCACGACCTCGTTCCACACCTCGCCGAGGTCGGTTTGTCGCTCTGGCACCCGCTGACTCCCCTTCGGCTGGTGGTGGACTCCGAGCGCGCCACGCGTCCACAAGGTTGTCCACAGCTGTGGATGACGAAGACTGCCGCACGCCCCGGGGTCCCGAGGTGCCAGCTTGCCGGGCGGCCCGCAGACCATATTCAGGTGCCCCACGCCACTGAGCCTGGGGTCCTGCCACAAGAAACCTGGGTAAGCAAGCACCACCGGTGTAACGGCGTGTCGCCCGGGCGGTGACGCGCGACGCTGGTTTTGACGGCACCGGTACCGGCGGCCTAGGCTCAAGCCGGTCTCCCGCCCACCAGCGGGCATTCTTGCGCGCCCTCGCCCACGGCCCGAATGTGGTCCGCGTCCCGGGTGAGCTCCGCGCGCAGCGGTGCCGTCCGTGTTGACGGGGGATGAGCTGGCTATCCCCAGTCCTGATGGCCGCAGTCCCGACGGCTGCGACCCGCACTGAGAACCGAGCACCGGGAGAACGACAGCCGTGAGCAAGGGCAAGCGCACGTTCCAGCCGAATAACCGTCGCCGCGCGAGGACCCACGGGTTCCGGTTGCGCATGCGCACCCGCGCCGGACGGGCCATCCTCGCGGCCCGGCGCCGCAAGGGTCGCACTGAGTTGTCGGCCTGAGGCGTTGGCGTTCGGCTGGTATCTCCCGTTGTTATCCGCTGCCACCCGGCTGACCCGTCGCGAGGACTTCGCGACGGTGGTGCGGCGGGGCCGCCGGGCGGCCTGCGGCTCCGTTGTCGTGCACCTGGCCCGGGTCAGTGACCACCATGACGTCCGGGCCGGTGATGTGCCGCCACTCGTGGGCCCAAAAGTAGGCCCAAAAGTAGGCTTTGTGGTCGGTCGCACGGTCGGTGGCTCCGTGGTCCGGCACCGGGTACAGCGCCGGCTGCGGCAGCTCATGCGGTGGCGGTTGGCGAGTCTGCCCGCCGGAGCGCTCGTGGTGGTGCGCGCGCTACCGGCGTCGGCGGGCGCGAGCAGCGCGGCGCTGGGTGATGACCTCGACGCGGCGTTGCGGCGGCTGATCGGCTCCCGGGTCGCGGGCGCGGCGAGCCTCGGTAGCCGGCGATGACGATCCTGCTTCCCGGGGCTCCCTCGGCGTTATCGATCGACCCGACCGGTCCGCGCGGTCGTCGTGGCCCGGTGGTGGGAATGCTGGTGCTCGCCTTGCGGTTCTACCGCCGGTGGATCTCTCCGGCCTTGCCGCCGACCTGCCGGTTCTGGCCCAGCTGCAGCGCCTACGCGATCGAGGCACTGACCGTTCACGGGATCGTGCGCGGGTCGTGGTGGACCGCGAGACGGCTCCTTCGCTGTGGGCCCTGGCACCCTGGAGGGGTGGACCCGGTTCCCCCCGCGAGATCACCCCGCTCCCCCGCCGAGAGTGAGTCGTAGTGCTGAACCTCATCTACTACCCGGTGTCGGCCATCCTGTGGTTCTGGCACCAGGCGTTCGGCTACCTGCTGGGTCCGGGCAATGGTTTCGCCTGGGCACTGGCCGTGGTGTTCCTGGTGTTCACCCTTCGTGCGGTGCTGTTCAAGCCGTTCGTCAGCCAGGTCCGCTCGATGCGCAAGATGCAGGAGTTCGCGCCGGAGATCCAGAAACTGAAGAAGAAGTACGGCGACGACCGCCAGAAGATGGCGGCCGAGATGCAGAAGCTGCAGTCCGAGCACGGGGTCAACCCGGTGGGCGGCTGCCTGCCGGTGCTGGTGCAGATCCCGGTGTTCATCGGGTTGTTCCACGTGTTGCGCTCGTTCAACCGGGATTTCCTGTCCGCCGAGCAGAACCGCCTGGTCGGCAACTACGTGTTCAGCGCGGCCGACGTGCGCTCGTTCCTCGACGCGCACCTGTTCGGCGTCCCACTGTCGGCCTTCATCACTGAGCCCGCCAAGCTGCTGGCCCGGTACGGGGACATCTCTCGCTGGCAGATCGCCGCGGTGACGGTTCCGCTGACTATCGTGGCCGGCGTCCTCACCCATCTCACCGCCAAGCACTCGGTGGCGCGGCAGAACCCAGCGCAGGCCGCCGCCAACCCGCAAGCCGCGATCATGAATAAGATCACGGTGTACCTGTTCCCGCTCGGGGTGGTGGGTACTGGCCCGTTTTTCCCGCTGGCGATCTTGCTGTATTGGCTGTCCAACAACCTGTGGACACTGGCCCAGCAACGGGTGGTCTACCAGCGGATTGACGCGGAAGAGGCCGAGAAGAAGGAGGCCGCGATCGCGCAGCGCCAAGCGCTGGGCCCGCGACCCGGCCAGAAGCCGACCCGGCCGAAGAAGGACGACCCCGTTGGCCCGGCCGAGCGCGATACCTCACCGGGGTCGGAGCCAGAGTCAGTCCCAGAACCAAGACCAGCCTCAGGATCAAGCCCAGCGGAGTCGAACGGGGTTGCATCGAATGGGGTTGCTTCCCCGGGAACCGGACCGAAAGCGCCTGGATCGAAGGATGCCGGCCGCGGGTCAGAAGGGTCGTCCAACGGCCAAGGCTCGGCGCTTGCGGACAGCTCCGCGCCACCTGACATGATCCAGCGGCGGACGAGACCGGGCAAGAAGGCGAACCGGAAGCGCCGCTGAGAGTGCGATCCCCTGGAGAGGAGACAGCTGTGGCGGAGACGCTGGCGACTGAGGCAGCGGTGACTGAGCCGAATTCATCGGTTGATGGTAATGGCGTGGCCGGGGCTGGCCGGTCGGTGCGTAACGCGCCGCTGAGCGAGGAACTTCTCGTTCAGGAGGGCGACGTCGCGGGTGACTATCTCGAACGACTGCTCGACCTGGTGGACTACGACGGCGACATCGATCTCGACGTCGAGGCTGGCCGCGCCATGGTGAGCATTGATGGTGGGGCAGACTTGGCGAAGCTGGTGGGGTCTCGCGGCGTGGTGCTCGAGGCGCTCCAGGAACTCACCAGGCTGGCGGTGCAGCAGCAGACTGGTGCTCGCAGCCGGCTGATGCTCGACATCGCGCAGTGGCGGTCCGTGCGGCGCCATGATCTCAGCGAGCTGGGCCGATCGATCGCGGAGCGGGTACGCGACGGCGGCGCGTCGGTCCGGTTGCAGCCCATGACCCCCTTCGAGCGGAAGATCGTGCATGACGCGGTGGCGGAATCGGACGGTGTGCACAGCGAGAGCGACGGCGAGGAGCCGCAGCGGTGCGTCGTGGTGTTCCCCGCCACGTGATCCGCGCCCCGCTGATCTGGCCCCTCGGCGCGCGAGCAGCGGGTGTTTCACGTGAAACACCCGCCAGTTGTGAATGTTCGGGCAGGTGCCGAGGCGGTGTTTGGTGATAGGTACCCGCTTGCTGAGCGATACGCTGCCCTGCTTGCCGGGTCTGGGGTACTCAGAGGACTCATCGGGCCCCGGGAAGCGGATCGACTGTGGGAACGTCACCTCCTCAACTCCGCCGTGCTTGGCGAGCTCGTGCCCGAAGGTGCTCGGGTGCTCGACGTAGGTTCCGGTGCGGGTCTGCCAGGAATACCGCTGGCGCTCGCCCGGCCGGATCTGGTGATCGTCCTGCTGGAGCCGATGAACCGGCGGGTGGTGTGGCTGCGGGAGGTGGTCGCGGCGCTCGGTCTTGCGGTCTCGGTACATCGCGGTCGCGCCGAGGACCCGCGAGTGCGTGCTGAGTGTGGCGGCAACGACATCGTGACGGCCCGGGCGGTCGCGCCGTTGGGGCGGTTGGTGGGCTGGTGTCTTCCGCTGGTCGCGCCGGGTGGACGGCTACTCGCGGTCAAGGGTGCCAGCGCAGAGCAGGAGGCCGCTCGGGGTGTCGACGCGGTGCGGGCTGCCGGGGGGGCGGCGGTGGAGATTGTGCGGTGCGGTGCCACCGTGGTGGAGCCGCCCACGACGGTCATCGTGGTACCTCGGCTGGCTCAGCGTGTCACTCGTCCGGTATGGGCCCGGAAAAGGAAGGATCGGTCAGCGTGAGTCCTTCGGAATGGCCCGACAGCGAGGCGTGGCTGGGCAGCGCGGCACCGGGCGCTGCCGCGCCAGGCGTGCCCAGTGCGGCATCCGCGTCACGGCTGGCTGTTTCACGTGAAACCGTGTCGCGGGACAGCGCCCACGCCTCGCAGCCGCTCACACCTGCTGTTGAGTGACCCCTCGCCGTTGAGTAAACTCTCGCCGTTGATCAAACCGTCGTTGATCAAACAGAGTGGAGCAAGTCAGGTGCCCTCCGTTCCCGGTGCTTCTCCAGAAACCGTCGGCGCCTCCGGAGCCGCCTCAGCCAGTGCATCTCCCGCCGCCGCGTGGACGCCGATCGCGGACGAGGCGGAACGGGCGACTCGGGTGAAACACCCCACCGACCGGTTACCCCGCCCGGTCCGGCGCCGGGTACTCGCGGTGGCCAATCAGAAGGGCGGTGTCGGTAAGACCACGAGTACGGTCAATCTCGCCGCCGGGCTGGCTCTGCAGGGACTGCGCACGCTCGTGGTCGACCTGGACCCGCAAGGAAATGCCTCCACCGCGCTGGGAATCGAGCACCGTGCCGGCACTCCGTCGGTGTACGAGGTGTTGCTGGGGGAGATCGGGATTGGCGACGCCGTCACGGTGAGCCCACAGTCGTCGAACCTGCTCTGTATCCCCGCCACCATTGACCTCGCCGGGGCCGAGATCGAGCTGGTGTCCATGGTGGCCCGCGAGTCGCGCCTGTCCCGGGCGCTGTCCGGCGTCGCGCTCGACGAGCTGGGCGTCGACTACGTGTTTATCGACTGCCCCCCGTCGCTCGGGCTGCTCACGGTGAACGCGCTGGTCGCCGCGCCCGAGGTGCTGATTCCCATTCAGTGTGAGTACTACGCGCTGGAGGGGCTTGGACAGCTGCTCCGTAACATTGAGTTAGTGCAGGCGCACCTCAACCCCGTGCTGACGGTGTCCACGATCCTGCTGACGATGTACGACGGGCGTACCAAGCTGGCTGACCAGGTCACCGCCGAAGTCCGCGAGCACTTCGGCGACCAGGTGCTGCGCACCGTGATCCCCCGCAGCGTAAAGGTCTCCGAAGCGCCCGGCTTCGGGCAGACCGTGCTGGCCTATGACCCCGGCTCCCGAGGGGCGTTGAGCTACCTGGACGCCGCGCGGGAAATCGCGTTGGACCGTAGTTATCTGGATCGTGGCTGTCCCGGCGATGTGCAGTCGAGCGCTCGGGGGGTGTCACGCTGATGCCCCCCGGCGGCGCACTCCCGCACACGCCTGGATCTCCCATTCCTGGCGCTTCCCTTCCCGGAGCGCAGCGCAAAGGTGGGCTTGGTCGCGGACTGGCCGCGTTGATCCCTACTGGACCGGTCGATGCTGTGGGTGATCCAGCGTCGCAGCCGCGCCACGATGGCCGCCCAGCCGCTCCCCCGGATGACTCGGCTGGCCAGGTGGCCGGGGCGGTCTACCAAGAGGTGCTGATGGGGGCCATCGTGCCCAATCCTCGGCAACCCCGGCAGGTATTCGACGAGGAGTCCCTCGCCGAGCTCGCGCACTCGATCCGAGAATTCGGGCTGCTGCAGCCCATCGTGGTCCGCCCACTGCCGGCCGAGCCGGCGATCGGACAACTGCCGGCCGAGCCGGCGATCGGGCAACCGAGCACCGCTCGCTACGAATTGATCATGGGAGAGCGGCGGTGGCGGGCAGCGCGGCAGGCCGGGCTGGATCGCATCCCGGCGATCGTGCGAGGCACCGCTGATGACGCGATGCTCCGCGACGCGTTGCTGGAGAACATCCACCGGGTCCAGCTCAATCCGTTGGAAGAGGCAGCCGCCTACCAGCAACTGTTGGAGGACTTTGGGGTGACGCACGAGCAGCTGGCGTCGCGGATCGGGCGCAGTCGCCCGGTCATTACCAACACCATCAGGTTGCTCAAGCTGCCGGTCGCGGTGCAGCGGCGGGTCGCGGCCGGAGTGCTCTCCTCCGGGCATGCCCGAGCGCTGCTCAGCCTGGAGGAGCCGTTCGCCCAAGAAGCCCTGGCGACACGGATCGTTGCCGAGGGGCTGTCCGTCCGTGCCACCGAGGAAGCGGTCACGCTCAGCCGTAGGGAGCCCGGCCAGACCCCTCCGAAAGCGGCATCACCCCGTCCGATACGAGCGCCTGGGCTGCAGCAGCTCGCCGAGAACCTCTCCGACGCCTTCGACACCCGCGTCAAGGTAGAACTAGGCCGCCGCAAGGGCCGCATCGTCGTCGAGTTCGGCTCAGTAGACGACCTAGAGCGCATCGTCGCCCTCATGCGGCCATGATGCCGACATGGAGACATATCGGGGCCACGAGCTCATAGATGTAGTCACTCCGGGAATCTGCAACCGCCGCCATCCAAGGTCGGGAGGGAAAGGGGCGACCACCGCAAATCTGTATACGATCGTGAAACGACCGAGCGCATGCCCGCCGTCCAGCAGGCTGCGGCGGCGGGACAGTACGGTGCGCGCATCCGGATAACGCGCATGGCCCGGCGGCTCACGCTGGCCCAGGCCGGGAAGTTGGTCAGGTACTCGGCCAGCACGATCTCGCGTATCGAAACCGGTCGCCGCAAGGTCACCGATGTCACGGAGCTCCGGTTGTTCGCCAGCGCATTCGACATCCCGCCGCACCTTTTCGGGCTTACCTTGTCGACCGTGTCTGCGTTGCCCTACGGCGTGGCACCACCGTCGTCCGCTGTCGCCCCGACTACGGTGGGTGACTCGCTGCGGGAGGGTGGTGACGCCGCGATGTGGCGACGACAGGTGCTGTCCGGACTCGTCGGGGTCACGGGTACCGCGCTGCTCGGCGGGTCCGCCCGGCCACCAGGCACCCATGCCGCACCGCACCTGCAGACCCTGCTCGCAGGCGACCCAGGCCGAGCCGTCCAACCGGTCGGAGCGCAGGTCTTGCGCGCCAGGCTGGGCACCGCGCACACCACGTTCCACGCCTGCCGGTACCACGAGCTGGCCGTGACCCTGCCCGACGTGATCGCCACCGCCCAGACCAGTCTCGACGAGGCCACCGGACAGCAGCACGACCAGACCGCCGCCCTGCTCGCTGATGCCTACAGTCTGGCTTCCGAACTGTGCATCAAGCTCCGCGATGACGCCTTGGCGTGGGTCACCGCCGAGCGAGCTCGATCGGCCGCCCAGACCAGCGGTGACGTCGCCAGCATCGCCGAAGCCGCTCGCATGGCCGCCATCGCCCTGCGCCGCCACGGCCACCACGACACCGCGATCACACTGTTGACCAGCACGGCCCTGGACCTCGGCGTGGACTCGGGCGATCCAGTGCCCGAGCGGCTGGCCACCTACGGCTCGCTGTTGTGCACCGCTTCCTACACCGCGGCGCAGCACGGCAACCGGAGTGGCGCACTGGAGCTGATCACCGAAGCCGAGGCGCCGCCACCAGGCTGGGCGACGCCCGAGTGTCACACAACCCGTTCAGCGCCACCAATGTGGCGATCTACCGGATCGGGGTGCACACCGCGCTCGGTGACGCTGGCACCGCGCTTGACTACGCCCGGAAGATCGACCTGCGCAGCCTGCCGACCCCCGAACGCCAGGCCCGATGCTGCCTGGACACCGCCCGCGCCTGGCATCGCTTCGGCAGCCCCGGCAACTGCTTCCAGGCCCTGCGGGTCGCCGAGCGGTGCGCCCCCGAAGAACTCCGCCGACCGTCCGTGCGCTCCCTAGTCACGGCGCTGGTGAATGCGCCAGGGCCCCTGTCGTCAGGGTTGCGGGAGTTCGCTCTCCGTTGCGGCGTTCTCGCCTGATGTGATGAGCGAACGGGCTCCGTTCGGTGATCACTGTGACGGGGTCGCGCGCTAGGGTGGCCCCGTCAGATCATTGCGGGAGGCGGTGCTGGTGGTGAGTGGGGGAGGCGAGTCTCCGTGGTATGAGTGGCCGCAGGCGCGGGTTGTGTTGGGCGCTCGTGATGTGGCTGGGGTGTTTCGGTTGTTGCGGCGGGTCGGGCTGAGTCAGCGGGAGATCGGCCGGCGCACGGGGCAGTCCCAGTCGGAGGTGTCGGAGATCGTGCGGGGGCGTCAGGTGCGGGATGTGAACGTGCTGGAGCGGGTGTGTGACGGGCTGGAGGTGCCCCGGGGGTACATGCGGCTGGCGGGCTGCGCTGAGTGTGGTGTGGGCGCCTACTCTGGCGGGGTCGCCGATGTCCCGGAGGAGGTGGCTGAGGAGGTGCGCCGCCGAGTGTTGTTGGCCGCCGGGATTAACGTGGCGGTTCAGTCGGCGCCCAGGTTGGATGGGCTGCCGAGGCTGCCTGGTCCGGCGCCGGTGCCGTTGCCGTCCCGGGTTGATGGGATCCACGTGGCGCAGGTGCGCAAGCTCACTCGGCGGCTCGGCGCGGCGAGCAACGTGGATACCGATCCGGAAGTGCTCAGCGCCGCCGCCGAGTGGGCCAGCGGGCTGCTGGGTGTACCGGGTGCCGAGCCAGTGGAGCGGGCGCTGAAGGTGGCGGTGGCCGAGCTGCACATGGAGGCGGCGTGGGCCGGGTTCGAGGCTTGGCGCTATGACCGGATGATGCACCACTTCACGGCCGCGCTGGTGCTGGGCGCCGAGGCCGGGGACACTTACCTGCAGGCCGAGGCCATGATCCAGGCCGGCGGGGCCATCAGGGAGTTCGGCCTCCCCAATGACGGGTTGAAGATGGTGCAGCTCGGGTGGCTCAAGGCGCGGCACATCCCCCTGGACGAGCAGCGCGCGGTGGTCGTCGGGTCCGTCGGGAGGGCGGCTGTGCAGGCGGTTGCGCGGGAGGAGATCGGGAGGGCTCTGGCTGATCTCGAGGACCTGGATGGTGCCGAGAGGGAGATGGCGCAGGCGCGGGAGCTGTGGTCGGCGACCCGCGCGGATCTCTACGGTGATCTGGACCGTCCGGCGGCGAAGCTGGCGCTGCGCCAGGGGAGGCTGGATGTCGCGGAGGCGCTCGCGGCGGCGTCGGTGCGCCGCTGGGAGGGTGTCAACCAGCGCGGCCATGCCCATTCCAGCATTGTGCTGGCCACCGTCCACGTCCGGGCCGGGGAGCCCGGTGGTCTCCCGTTGGCCCATAGCGCGATCACCGCCGTGAGCAAGCTCAGTTCGGTGCGCGTTCGGGGGAAGCTCACGCCACTGGTGGTCGCGCTGGAGGCCCAGCCGGGCCGCGACGCGCGGGACCTCGCCCGGATGGCCCGGCACACCGTCACAGCACGGGCGTGACCAGCCCGTTCAGCTGATAAAACTCGCTTCAGTCCATGTCCCAAGGTGGCACGAGACCGCCTCCCGCTCCCGGCGGGCTGACCCAGCTGCTGGGAATGAGCGGGTCCTGGTGTCGCTGTGCAGAACCGCTCGTCGTCGGTTCGTCAGCCACATACCTGAGTTCATGCAAGAATGAACTCAACTCGGCTGCATTGCTCACCGCTATGGCGCCGCTTTCCAGGAGCCTGTCGTTTCCTGGTGACATGTCCGAAGACTGAAGGGCGATCACCCGGCGGCCTAGTTCAAGCGCTCGCTGTCCTGCGGAGAGGGTGCCTCCCCGCTCTCCTGCCTCGATGACCACCAGGGCACGACTTAGCCCGATGATGACCGAGTTCCGGGCCATCGCCCCCCCGGCATTCCAGGTCTGGGTTGGCGAGAATTGTGACACCACCAGGGTCCGGCTCGTATCCCAGACGCTCGCGATCTCCCGCTTAACGCTGAAGTGGTTGATCCCTTCAGGTAGTACGATGATTGTCGTGCCGCCAGACTCGAGTGCGGAGACGTGGGCAGCCATGTCGACGCCGCGTGCATAACCTGACACAGCTAGCAGGCCGTGACTAGCAGCGACACTACCGCAGATGGTGGCCGCTCGAAGCCCTTCATCGCTTACTCTCCTCGACCCGCACATTCCAACACTGGGAGCCGACAGCAAAGAAAGCTGACCTGAACAGAACAGGACTGGAGGCGCGTTGGGGACTTGATCGAGCAATGTTGGGTACTCGCTTGTTTCTCGCAGCACCGCTGTCACATCTCGAGACATAAGGTCTTCAGCGGCGGTCCTCAACTGCTGCCGACTGGAGTCGTCAAGCTGTTTCAGGTGCTCTTCAAGAGTTCCCACCCCACAACGGCGGAGCTGAGTGTTGATCTTACTCGGGGAGCCGTAGCGGGTCACAGCGATAGCAAGCTCGAGCTTGGTCAGGTGATCCATGCTGGGGCCAGCTCTCGTGCTACTAGGTTGGGGCATGCTACCTCGCAGCCTGCGCGCGAGCGGTCCGTCCACTCGTGTTGTCGAACTCATGTTCGATATGATGGCCCGCCTGCGTGTGTGACGCAAGGGAGCGGCGCTCAAGGGTACGGCGTGTCGGCTTGTGGACGATCCACGGGGCGGCTGGTATGAGCGGTACCCCACGGTTGAGTAGGAAACGGTCATGTCGATCCAGGCCACACCGCCTCCCTTCAGGAGCGATAGCAGGGCGAACCGCCTCGAGTCCTGGGCGACCACCAACGACAGCGGCACGGGGCACTTCCTGTGGCTCCGAACCGCCGATGCGGTCGTTGCACAGCTACTCACACTCGCTCCCGACTACTTGCTACGCCAGCTTCCGCCGAATCTCCTCGTGACCTGGACCCATGTTTTCTCGTCACCTGGTGCCCTTCGGCCGGATGTCGACGAGCTGCTCGGTGTTCTCGGTGCTACTCTGACCCTGTCCTGTCCCGCGACTCTAGATTTTGTTCTTGCCCTGGATTGGTACAAGAAGCCAGTAGACGGAATTTCCGCTACCAGTTGGCCGAACACCGAAATCGGCGAGTTGGTTTACCTTGGAAAATATCGATATAAGACCGACGGGGACCGTCAGGCAAAGGTTGGTCTACGCCTCATGTCGAAAGTGTCAGATGCTATCCGGGGGCACCCGTTGCTCAGGAAGGCGGATATTATCCTGGACGTTCCTGGACATGACACCGAGAGGGTCTCATTCGGCTCACGTATGGCAGACGCAGTGGGGCGTGATTTCGAGATACCGAGGATTCGCGTCAAGGCTAGAGACAAGTTCCGGGCGGAAGCCAAGAGTTTAGACCGGTCTCAACGAGCAAAGGTGCTCGCCGGTCAGTTTAGCGTATCTCACGACTTGCAGGGGCGCACCGTGCTCATCGTCGACGATGTCTTCCATTCTGGTGCCAGTATGGGCGAGACCGCTCGCGCCGCTCGTGACGCGGGAGCGAACCGGGTTCTTGGGATCTGTGCCGTCCGCAACCTTCGCCGATAACTATGTGAACTCCCAATGCTCGTCTTCAGGCCGTGGTATCCCTCGGATTCTCGTGCGAGAAAGAATTCGTTGGGTCTCGTCCGCAGCGCTGTCGACAGTCTCGGCGTTTGCCTGCAAGCCGTTGGCGAGCAGTATCCTTAGCTGGGTGGCGAGGTGGGTCACGGCCGGAGGTGCGACCATGTCCGCGGCGGCGTGGTCGAGGGCCTCTGCGGCGTGGGACAGGACGGTAGCCCAATCTTCAGTGAGAACCTGGTGTGCGCGGAACGTCTCAAGCACGTCTCGTACGTCTATGAGCGGCGCTGCGACTTCGGCCGTGTCACTCACAGTAGTCACCTGCCTGGGGTGGGGTGTAGGGGACACTTGTCTGTACTAACGATCGTCTCCCTACGAGGAACCTAGTGCTGGTATCCAGAGGAGGTTCCGCAGACACGCCGGGAAGCTCAGCAGCCCGATCCGGGGCCCGTCGCGTTGCGGGCTACGGCCCGCTCGATCAGCTCGGCGAACACCTCACCCAGCTGGTTGCCGTCGGTTTCGATGGCCATCGGGAGCAGGGACGTCTCGGTGAGCCCGGGGGCGACATTGACCTCGAGGAAGTGGGCCACGCCGTCCGGGGTGAGTATCGCGTCGATCCGGGACACGTCGCGCAGCCCGAGCAACCGGTGTGCGCTCAGCGCGAGGTCAGCTACCGCGGCGGCCGCCGCGGCGTCGAGCCGGGCTGGGGCGTGGAAGGTGGTGAGCCCAGCGGTGTAGTGAGCGGCGTAGTCGTACAAGCCGGATGTGGCGTTGATCTCCACCGCCGGCAGTGCCCGGGGCCCGTCGTGCTCGTCCAGCACGGTGACCGCGACCTCGACCCCCTCGACGAGTCTCTCGGCGAGGACCGCGTCCCCGTAGGCCAGGCAACCCACAATGGCGCCGGGTAGCTCGGCGACCTCACGCACCACGTGCAGTCCCAGCGCCGAGCCACCCTGGGGCGGTTTGATGATCAGTGGCAGACCGAGCCAGCCGACCAGCGCGTCGAGCACACCGGGTGCCCCGAGGTCGCGGAAGGCGGCATGCGGCAGCGTGATCCAGTCTGGAGTGCTCAGCCCGGCGCGGGCCAGCGTGTCCTTGGCGGTTGGCTTGTCCCAGGCCCGGCGGCAGGCCCTCGGATCGGAACCCACGTAGGGCACCCGCAGCATCTCCAACACCGATTGCACGGCGCCGTTCTCTCCTGTCCCGCCGTGCAGCGCCACCACGACGGCGTCCGGCCGGCCGCTGGTGAGCCGGCTGACCAGCATGGCATCGACGTCCCATTCCTCGACCTGCAGCCCGGCTTCCCGCAGCGCGGTGGACAGCCGGCGCCCGGAGCGCAGCGACACGTCCCGCTCATGCGACAGCCCACCGGCCAGTACAGCGACGGTGCGATCGGTCACCGATGGCTCCTCAGCGTCACGCGGTGTCCGGGGAGGGGAACTGCGAACCGGACATCATGCGTGGCGTGACGTTACCGAACGTGCGCTGCAATTCGAGCTCACGATCAAGCACGCCGGCCCGCCGGCGCACCCCTTCGGTGATCCGCTCCGGCGGCGGGTAGCAGAACGACAGCCGCATCAGCCTGCCCCC
>JBOHFY010000212.1:0-7317 GCA_050699895.1 Pseudonocardiaceae bacterium | reverse complement strand
GGTAACCGGTCACCGCCAGGATCACCAGCACCGCCGGCGCGCACAGCAGCGCCGCCAGCCGACGCTCCAACCGGGCTCGCTGAGAGACCGACGGCCGCCGTCGCTCGCTCCCCGGCGCGGTGGTGCGGGCACCCGACGGCGCGGTCACTGTCATGGCACCAGCCCCTGCGACGTGACGGCCTGGGAGATGCGGCTAGCCAGCTGGTCCACCACGGTGTTTGGATTGATCTTCGCTGGCGGGTTGAGCAGTTCGGAGACCACGATTGAGATGTTCTTGTAGGCCGGTGTCGTCGGCCGCACACTAGCGTTGTCCAACGAATCCCGGATCACCCGCCAGGCTGGGTACCGTGTCAGCAGTGCCGGGTCAGCGTACAGCGCGTCAAGCGTGGGCAATCTTTGCACCGCCACCGCGTAGCGCAGTTGGTTGTCCCGGTTGCGCAGGCACTGCACCGCCTCGAACGCCAGTGCCGGATACCGCGAGGTGGCGCTCACCCCCAGGTTGTGACCGCCGGCTGTCACCCTCGCGGGCTGGCCCGCCACGACCGAGGGGTAAGGGGCCCAACCGAACACGTCCCCCACCCGGCGACCGGTGTCCCGGCTGGTCGGCCGCCCCAGCGCATCAATGAACGCGCCACCGCCGGCCTCGAGCATTGAGGCGTAGACGAACGGGTAGTTGACCCCAAACGCCGCGTTCCCTGCTTGCATCGCCAACCGGGCCTCATCCTCGTGACTCAGCGACAGCGACGGGTCCGCGGCTTTGGAGGTGGCGAGCCGCGCCATGACGCCGACCGCCCGCCGGGCGGCATCGCCCCGGGCCACCTGCACATCGCCGTTCTCCGAGACGAGCGCACCGCCGCCACTGGCCAGCAAGGTGTTGAACCACACCGTCACACCCTCATACCGCGCGCCCTGCACCTCGATGTAGTGCGGCAGGCCCCGCGCCGCTAGGCCCTCCGCCATCTCGATCATCTCGTCCCAGGTCCCCGGCGGGTGGGGCACCAGGTCCTTGCGATACCAGAGCAGCTGCGTGGCGGTGTTCAGCGGTGCGGCATACAACCTGCCCCGGTAGGTCGCGGTCTCCAGCGCGACCCGAAGAGTCCCCTGCTCGACCCGCCGAGCCACCTCGGGCGGGTACGGCAAGATCCATCCCGCCTGGGCGAACTCCGCAGTCCAGATATCGTCGAGCTCCATGATGTCCAGGCCGGTATCATGGATTGCCAGCCGGCGCGCCAAGTACAGCCGATTGTCATCGGTATGCCGGCTCGGCTGGGTCCGCTGCTCGATCGTGTACCGACCGCCGGAGGCCTCGCTGCACTCCGCCGCCGCGATCCTGCTCTGCTCCACCGCATCGGTATCGGTGTTGAAGACCAGCACGACTGGCCCAGCGGCACCGGAACCACACCCCACCAGCGTCGCTGCGGCCAACACGACTCCCACCGCGACCGCCGCCACCCGTAGGCGCCACCCACGCCCGCCTCGCTTGCCGTCCGCAACCGGGACGCGACCCACCAGCATGGCTGAAGTCTATACAGGGCTCACACGAAGTCAATAGAGGGTATGCTGAGGCTGTCGGGGAAGGCGCGGCCCCAGCGGTCACACGAGATGACGGCTGATCTGACGGGTGGCCACATGCAAGGCGGCGGAATACCGGTCGTCTGGCGCTAACGCGTTCTGCCGGATCGTCACCTCGGCGAGTTTGATGGCATGTTCATCGCCGAGTTCGACAGCGGCCGCGATGAGCTCCGCTTCTGCGGGCGGCTCGGGTTGCACGGTCGTGGCTTCACCGTGGGTGTTCGACGAGGTGCCGAAACGCGATCGGATCGCGTCGCTGCACTGCCGCGCAACCACGTACGACGGCTAGCGCTGATCCCGACGAAAGTCGGTGGGCTGCCCGGTGCCGGAGTACCGGGCAGCCCAATATCCGAGGCCGTGAGCCAGCTTGTCCCGTTGCAGCCGATCGTCATCGCTGGCCAGCGCGATGGCCCGCACGGCGTGCGCGGTGCGGATCATGCCGTGCGTCAACGCTCCCGACATGCCCGGCAACAACCTGGGCCACCATCGGGCGAGCACATCGGCCCACGGCTCCCCGGCCAGCTCCCGCTCGAACATCACCGATCAGTCGGCGACCCGATCGAAGGGTCCCAGTGCCGATGCCCAGTCGGCCTCGTCCATCGCGGACAGCCGCGACCGGGCCTCCGGTACCTGATGGTAGCGACGCGTCCGCAAATTCTGCTCGACCCAGGCCGGCGCGTCATCGGCGTATCCGAGGCGAGTCAGCGCCTCTGCGGCCATCGGTGCGTGGTTTGCGAATAACGGTCCATGTTCGAAGCCCACTCCCTGCAATCGCTGCAGCGCCTCGCTCACCGCTTCGGCGTAGGACATCGTGGCCATTCGACAACCTCCAGACTACTTATTGCGATACGGCTTGCTGCGACACCATCGCCACGATAATCGGCCACGTGGTTCACGTGGTCAGGGTAAAGGAGCGGACAACGGTGCTTGGTTCGTCGAGCCACACGGTCTGAGTGTCGGTGGTTACGGTTATTCCAAACCGGGCGAGGGTGGGCTTGCCGTGGTCGTACCACCAGTCGTAGGCGGCTTCGGCTTCGTCCCACAACCGGCGTGGGCCGAGTTGGCGTACCACGAGCTTGTCGGGTGAGGTGAGGTCGGCGTCCAGCCGGGCCCATGATCTGGTGGTAATGTCGTCGAGTTCGAGGATGTTGTGGTCTGTGCCGGCTGTGTTGAGTTCGACGGTGAGCGCGCAGTGGGGCACCTTCAACCCAATGGAGAATGCGGCCTGGTCACTGTTGATCATGCGGAAGAAATCCCATCCGTGCACGTCGGTGGTGGTCATCTGCGCGTGCTGGATTTCGGTCTGGTCGGGTTCGTAGAAACGGCGGCGGTGGGAGCGTAGTCGCATGAAGGAGAGATCCCCGCCGAAGAGACCGGTGGCGGTGCGGTCGGCGGCCACGTGCAGGGTCAGCATGACGCCGTTGCAGTAGTCGGTTCCCCACGGAGTGACAATGAGGCCATCAGGCCGGGTTTGTTCAAGCCAGGTGTGCGGCACGATCTCGCGGACCGAGGCGGTGGCCACCAATCGGTCATACGGCGCGGCGTCGAGGTAGCCTTGCGCGCCGTCCGCAGTGATCACCAACGGCGAGTACCCAGCGCGCGCCAGCGCCGCCCGCGCGGCCTCAGCGATCACCGGATCGACTTCGATGCTGACTACACGGCCCCGCTCGCCGACTCGCCGGCACAGGAGCGCGGCGTTCCACCCGGTCCCGGTCCCGATCTCCAACACCGTGTGACCTGGGTGTACGTCCAGCGCGTCGAGCATGTCGGCCACGATCGAGGGCTTGCTGCATGAGCTGGATGGTGACCAGCCGGTGTCACCCACCGCGGTGTGTCCCTCATCAACCTGAGTGATCACGGGCTCATTCGCCGCGAGCAGCTCCCGCCAGCGTTGCGGATCATCCTGTTGGGACAGCGCAGCGAACCCGGACTGTGGGTGACCAACATCGCGATCGACCCAGATGGTTTCGGGGATGAACGGGTCACGGGGTACCTCGGAGATCAACTCCCGCCAACCCGTACGGGTGTGCGTCACAATTCCCCTAGTTTTTCTTGGTCCCCCTCAGGGTCTTCCTCGTCTGGGTCGTCATTCTCATGCTTTCCCCGACCGTAATCCTTGGGGGTCTCCGTCTTGTCCGGTTGGTAGACACCCTGGCCATCGCGGTCCGCATCGTGCTTGTTCGGCTTGTCGTCCTTGCTCATCGCGACCCCTCTCGTTGTTTCATAATGGCGCAGCTCGGTGACACCGGCGTTGTGGTCAACGGGTGACGGTGGTGAGGAACGTCCGCCAGGTCGAGGGGGGGAGGGCCAAGGCGGGGCCGGCGGGGTCCTTGGAGTCGCGCACCAGCACCCGCTCCGGCGTCGGCGCGACCTCGACGCAGGCCGCGCTACCGCTGTAGCTGCTGGTGTGCCAGACAATGCCGTCCGGCTCAGGCGCGGTCATCGTGGTCCTCTCCATCGGCGTAGAGCTCAGCTGCCAGGCCGGCGATCAGCTCCCTCGATTCTTCCTCGCCCAGCGCGGTCTGCGCCAGCGCCGCCAGGATGCACCGGTACGCCCGGATCTCCTCCGGTTTCTCCAGGAAAAGGCTGGAGGTCGCGCTCTCCAGGTACACGACTGGCTTGAACTCGGCGAACTCCATGAAGATGAACGGCCCCGCCGTCGCGGTGTGCGCGCCGAGCGACATCGGCACCACCCGGAGCGTGACAGGGGAGCGCACCGACATCCGCAGCAGGTGGTGCAGCTGATCAGACATCACGGCCGGGCCGCCGACCGGCAGCCGCAGCGCGGACTCGTGGACGTAGAAGCTGAACCGGGCCGGCCGTTCCTGGCTGAACAGGAGCTGCCGGGCCAACCGGGCGGTCACCCGCTCGTCCACCTCGGCGGCGGGCACGTTGGCGAGGTGGCTGATCACCGCGCGGGCGTAGTCGCCGGTCTGCAGCAACCCAGGAACGATCATCGGCTGGATATCGCTGTAGCCCACAGCCCTGTCCTCGTGCTTGATCAAGGTCATGAGCTGTTTGGGCAGCCGGGAGCCGTGCTGCTGCAGCCAGCCGGGGATGTGCTGGTCCTGGCACAGGGCGAGCAGCCGGTCCCGCTCCGGGGCCTTGACCCGGCACGCCCCGAGGAACGCCGCAACGTCCAGCGCGCTGCCACCACCCCGCTTGCCGGACAGTATTCGCGACACCCAGCTCTCCGACCAGCCGAGCGCCTGCGCGGCCTGCCTGCCGTTCAGGTCGGCGCCCTCCATCGCCTGGCGCAACCCCTCACCCAGCTCCCGACTGCGTATCGTCGGCTCACGATCCCGCATGGCAACCTCCTTCCCCACCAGTCCCCCGCAGGCCTTTCGGCAGAGGTTATTGCGTGTACTGGGGGACAATCACGCGATCAGCGCCGTCGGCGCGTCTCGCTCAGTCAGGAGCTGAACGCCTCGATCGGGGGGCAGGAGCACACCAACCGGAGCGGAGCGCGACACCGTCGTGCGCCAGCACATCTGGGAACCACTCGGCAGCACCTCGGGCCCTCCTGATCACACCCGGGTTCGGTGCAAGGCACAGTCCGGGGAGCCCAAAGCCCCACAGGCCTAGTCGTCGATGGAGCCATCAAGCGCTCGATCGTGCGTGAAATAGGGAGCGATCTTGTTGTCGAACATCGTCAGGGCAGAACCGATGGCCATGTGCATGTCCAAGTACTTGTAGGTGCCTAGGCGGCCACCGAACAGAATATTGCGACGGGCGGTCTCGGCTTTTGCCAGCTCGCGGTAGCGTCCCAGCGTGGCCCGGTCCTCGGAAGTGTTGATCGGGTAATACGGCTCGTCCTCCTTACCGGCGAATCGCGAGGACTCTCGCACGATGACGGTCTGATTGGTCGAGTAGTGGTTCCGCTCTGGGTGAAAATGTCGGAACTCAAGGATGCGAGTGAACGCAACGTCGGCATCGGCGTAGTTCATGACCGGCGTGCCCTGAAAATCACCGCAGTCACGCACGACCTCCCGCTCGAAGTCCAGGGTGCGCCAACCGAGCCAACCCTCGGAATAGTCAAAGTATCTGTCCAATGGGCCGGTATAGATAACCGGTGTACATTCGGGGATATCGTCGCGCACCTCGAAGTAGTCGGTGTTCAACAGCACTTCAATATCCGGGTGGGCGGCCATTTTCTCGAGCCACGCGGTGTAGCCGTCAACCGGAAGGCCCTCGTAGGTGTCGCTGAAATAACGGTTGTTGAAGTTGTAGCGCACCGGCAACCGGGTGATGGTCGCGGCCGGTAGTTTCGTGGGGTCGGTCTGCCACTGTTTGGCCGTGTAGTCACGTACGAATGCCTCGTAGAGCGGGCGGCCGATGAGGGAGATAGCTTTCTCTTCGAGGTTCGTGGCGTCTTTGCCGTCGATCTCGGCGGCCTGCCTGGCGATGAGCGCGCGTGCTTCGTGGGGCGTGAAGTAGCGACCGAAGAACTGAGAGATCATCCCCAGGCCCATGGGGAACGGGTAGACCTGGCCACGGTGGATCGTGAACACCCGGTGTTGGTAGTCGGTGAACTGGGTGAACCGGTTCACGTACTCCCACACGCGCTTGTTCGAGGTGTGGAACAGGTGCGCACCGTAGCGGTGCACCTCGATCCCGGTTTCCGGTTCCACCTCCGAATAGGCGTTGCCGCCGAGGTGGTGACGCCGTTCCACCACCAGCACTCGTTTGTTCAACTGGGCGGCGGCACGCTCGGCCACGGTGAGGCCGAAGAAGCCGGAGCCGACAACGACGAGGTCATATCCCGCGAAGCTCACGTCGCCGGAGGGTAGCCCCGGGAAGCCCCGGCTCTACGCCCGGTCCCGGCGTGGGCGCACTGTGACGGTAGCGGGCCGCGCACCCGCCTGGGGTGCCCTAAACCCGGGTGTGCTCTAGCCAGTGCTCCAGAACACTGGCGTCGCCGAGCACGGTGATCGGGCCCTCGGCCGGTGGGACGCGGCGCGTCAGGACCAGCAGCAAGTCCACCACCGCACCCCGGACCGCGACATCACCCGTGGCGTGGCCGTGTTCCCAGACCGGACCCGACGGGGTCCGGCGCACGATCCACTCCCCCGCCTCGCCCAGCCCCGGGTCGGTGGAGTGCAGGTGCAGGATCTGGCCTTCGCCGCGCAGTGCGGCGAGCTCGGGCCGCACCTCGACTGCCTGCGGCATGCAGAGCAGACTCAGCCACTCGGAGATCGCATCAGCGGCCAGCTCGGCCTCCAGCGCGAACTCACGCCCCAGCGCGAGCTCGGCGTCGGCACGGTGCACCGCAGTCTCATGCGCCATCCGGCGGGCCCAGAACCCGACGCTCTGGTCGTCACCCCAGCTCCACACGGGGGTCTGGGGACCGGCCGCCCGAATCGCGTCCACCAGCTCATCGGCGCCCTCGCGCAACCAGCCACCGAGCCCATCAGGGTCCTCAGGTGCGGCAACCATCCCCAGCGCACGGGGATCGAGTGGGGCGGTGGCGCGCCGGGTGACAATCGCGGTGCACCACCGATGCACCTGCCCGAGGTGCTCGGCGAGCCGATACAACGTCCATTCCGGGCAAGTCGGTACCCGTAGTTGCAGGTCCGCGCCGTGCAGCGCCTCGGCGAACAGCGCGGACTGCACGGTCAGCGCGTCGAGGTAGCGGTCAGTGCACAGCGGAGCCATCAGATGCCCTCCCATGGTCGTCGCGACTCACAGCCTAGGCGTTTTCTCCCTCGGTAGTGCGGTGCCACACCGGGTGGTGTGCACTGTGAC